>CANPVY010000179.1 GCA_947581845.1 uncultured bacterium
CGTTGGTGATGTTCACGAGGAAGTCCGCCCCCTCACGGCGGTACGTCCTCGACAGCGCGGGGAAGATCGACTCGTAGCAGATGAGGACGCCGAAGCCGGCATCGTTCACGCGCAGGACCGGCTCCTCCGCGCCGCGCCCGAAGCCGCCGAAATACCGCAGGAACGCGTTGACGTTGCCCACGAGGGGGAGCCGCCACCGCTCCCTTATCGCCCTGCTGCGCAGGGAGCGCACCCAGCCCACAGGGACGAACGGCACGCGCTCGATGATCGGCACGAGGTAGTGCTTCCGGTAAATGCTGGCCGGTGAACCCTCCGTATCGACGAAGAGAGCGGCGTTGAAGTAGTCGTACCCACCATCAGCATACCGCACAACGTCCAGCAAGCCGAACAGGAGCGTGACATTGTTGCTGCGCGCCAGCGCCGCCACCCAGGGGCCCCAATCCGGCGCCCACTCCAGCGACGTCGGCAGCGCGGTCTCGGGCCAGACGACGAGCTCGACATCGGGGGAACGCGCGAGCCCGGAACCCGTTAGCTGAGCCAGCGCGCGGCGACTGCTGTCCACCGCCGCTTCGCGCTCGAGCTTGAGATCCTCCGGGATATTCGGCTGCACGACAAGAACCCGGGCGGCCGGCCGGGTACTGAGCGATCGCCAGCGGATCAACGAGTAGCCGACCGGCAGAGCGAAGAGCAGCGCCAGCACCGTGGCTCGGAGCAGCCAGCGCCGGCGCAGGCCCTCCAACCACCAACGAGCGAGCAGGCCGTTGATCCCGGCCAGCCAGACGGTCACCCCACGCGCGCCGCTCAGGTCCGCGAAGCCCACCAGCACGGGGAAGCCCGTCAGCGAGTGGCCAAGGCCGAGCCAGGGGAAAGCGATATCGCCAAGGTGCGCCCTTAGCCATTCCGCCGTAGTCCAGAAGACGGGCAGCGAGACCCAGAATGGTATCGCACGACGTACATGGAGCAGATGTACGGCCCGGCCCGCGGCGGCCAGGAAGGCTGACATCACGACAATGGTGATGAGATACCCGAGCAGAGACAGCCAAGTGTAGAAGACCAAGGCGGTGAACAGCCAGTAGAGCAGCGTTCCATAGAAGAGCAAGCCCATCCAGAACGTCGCACGCCAGACGGAGGCGGCACCTGTTCGGTCGGAGGGACAGGAGTGCAAGAAGACGAGGTAGGGGACGAGAGCCACGAACGGCGGAACCAGCAGATGGAAGGGAGGGAACGAGAGGGTGAGAAGGATACCGCTGACTACGGGGAGGCCGAGTTCCTTCCCACGAGGCAGGATGGGATGTCTCACAGCAGAATCTCGCGGCCCTCTTCCGCCGATCGGTAGCAGGCCTCGACGATGCTCAGCAGGACCTCCTGCTCCTCGGGCAGCGGCTCGTCCCTCTCGCCCTGCACCACGGATATGAAGTAGCCGAGCTCGCGCCGGTAGGAGGCCCGGTAGATGTTCTCGGTCCCGGGCGCCAGGCGCGGCGTCACGTCGACCACTCCGCCGGGCGTCATCCTCTGAATGACGAAGGGATAGAGCGAGCCGAAACCGGCGGCGCCCAGAGCGACGAAGCTGTGCTGATCCTCGGCGGCCGCGAGGTCCCAGGTCACCTCGACACTGCAGGTCACGTCGCGCTCCAGCCTCATCAGTACGACCGCCGTGTCCTCGACGCCGTCTGCGTCGCGGTCGGGCAGGTATGCGGTCAGGCGCTCGGGCGCGGGATAGCCGAGAAGCCAGAGGCAGAAGTCGAGGTTCGTGACACCCAGGTCCATGAGGGCGCCGCCTCCGTACTCGCGGCTCAGCCGCCATTCGCTCGTGCGCGGGCGGCGGGCGCGCCGGCGCTGCCAGCTGGCATGCATGTGGAAGATCTCGCCCAGCTGGCCATTGCTCACGGAGCGTCGCAAGGCCCAAGCGTCAGGCCGGAAGCGATGGCTGTTCTCAATCATCAGGCTCCGGCCCGCCTGGCGCGCAACGCCCAGCGTTCGCGACACCTGCTCGCGGCTGGTGCCCAAGGGTCGCTCACAGAGCACATGCAAGCCAGCTTGCAGCGCCAGTTCGGTGTGCCGCGCGTGCAGGTGGTTAGGCGTGCACACAATGACGGCGTCCAAGTCAGGATGCTCGAGCAGCGCCTCGATCGAGGGGTAAGCGGCAGCTACTCCGAACCGCTGACCGACCGTCTTGGCTTTCGCGACGTCCACGTCGCAGACGGCTGTCACGGTCGCCCCGTCCAACTGCTCCAGGATAGGGAGATGCACGATCTGAGCGATGCCGCTGCAGCCGACGACCCCGACCTCAATAGCCGCTTTACTCGCCATTGCAGTAATCCAGGTAGGTCACGCGCTAGGGTGCCTGCGGCGTTCCAGCTTCATGCCAATCAGGAGTCCAGGTGATCGAACCGCTGGCGGCAGCCCACTCAGGGTCGGGCTCCACCTCAGCGATCAACTCGATCAGCGCGTCCACGATTCGCGACTCGGGCACCTTACGGACCACCTGCCCGCGAACGTAGAGCAAGCCCTCTCCCTTACCGCCTGCGATCCCGATGTCAGCTTCACGCGCCTCGCCCGGTCCATTCACGGCGCAACCCATCACGGCGACGGTGAGCGGCTTGCGAATGTCGCGAGTGCGCTCCTCCACCTCCTCGGCCAGGCGGATCAGATTGACCTGCAGCCGCCCACAACCCGGACAGGCGACGATGCGAATGCTCTCACGGCGTAGATCGAGCGACTCGAGGATCGCGCGGGCGGCGTGCACTTCCTCCACTGGGTCAGCGGACAGCGAGACGCGCAGCGTATCCCCGATGCCTTCCGCCAGCAGCGTACCGATCCCGACCGCCGACTTGATGTTCCCGGCGCGTGGTGGGCCCGCCTCCGTGACACCGAGGTGCAGTGGGTAGTTGAAGTGCTTCGCCGCCAGGCGGTAGGCGGCGATCATCAAGGGGACACGCGACGCTTTCAGTGAGACCACGATATCTTCGAAGCCCTCGTCCTCCAGCAACCTCACGTGGCGGCGAGCGCTCTCCACCATCGCCTCGGCCGTTGGCCGGCCGTACTTCGCCAACAGGTCACGCTCCAGAGAGCCGGCGTTGACGCCGATGCGGATCGGCAGTCTGCGCTCACGCGCCGCCTCGACCACCGCTCGCACCCGCGAGGCGTCGCCGATGTTGCCCGGGTTGAGGCGCAGCTTCGCCACCCCCGCCTCCGCCGCCTCGAGCGCGAGCCTGTAGTTGAAGTGGATGTCCGCCACCACCGGCACCGCTGAGTGCCTGACCAGCTCACGCAGTGCCCTGGCCGCCGCCTCGCTCGGAACCGCCGTGCGTATGATGTCGACGCCAGCCTCAGTCAGCCGCTGGATTTCTTCCAGGGAGCCTTTGAGGTTCGCCGGGCTGGACAGCGTCATCGACTGGATAGAGATTGGCGCGCCTCCACCCATCGGCACATCGCCGACCGTCACACGCCGCGTGTGCTCGCGATGCGGCGCCTTGATCTCCATCGTCGTCCGCTTCTTTCCTGTCATCGCTGAGGACATTTCATGCGCCGGCAACGCCACCGGCGGCGACGAATCTATCGCTGATCCCTGGCTTTGGCGAGCGATCGCTCGACCACGGCCGAGGTTTCATCGATCTTCACATCGCTGTGCGCGACTACTCCTCACCTGCCCCATACCGTCTCGAGGTCCAACCTCAGCGACTCGATATGCTCCCTGGGCCGCTGCCCGGCCCGGATCCGCTCCTCCGCCACGCCCCAGAGGTCCGCGTCATCGGCGTTGTTGATGCTGGCGACGGCCAGGTCACCGGGCGCCAGGGTGATCTCCGAGCGTTCCAGGAAGGTCACCCCGTCGATCTCGTACGCCTGACTGCGCATACGCGCCTCGATCTGCTGCGGGCTGCCGCGCTCATCCGGTACACGATCGATGAGTACCTCGACGCGTTTGCCGATGCGGGCCCGATTACGCGCGGCCACAATCGAGCGCTGGAGCTCGTTCAGCGAGGCGAGGCGCTCCAGCTTCAGCGAATCGGGCAGCTGATCCGGCATCGCCGCGCCCACCGTCCCCTCCTGCGGCGAGAAGGCGAAGGCGCCCAGGTGATCGAACTCGATCACTTCGACGAATTCGAGCAACGCCTCGAAGTCCTCGTCGGTCTCGCCGGGGAATCCCACGACGACGCTGCTGCGAAGCGTAAGGTCCGGGATCTCCGAGCGCAGCCAGGCGATGAGCTCGCGCAGCCGCTCCGGCCGCTCCGGGCGCCGCATGCGCTCCAGGATCCGCGGGCTGGCGTGCTGGATCGGCATATCGACATACGGGAGGATCCTGTCCTCACGGGCGATCAGCTCGACCAGCGAGGGTCGCAGACCAGCTGAATAGACGTAGAGCAGGCGGAACCACGGTATGCCGGTCGCCGCGAGCAACTGCTCGAGCAGCTGCTGCAGACCAGGCTGTCCGTCCAAGTCGCGACCGTAGTGCGCCAAGTCCTGGGCGACCAGATTGAGCTCCACCACGCCTCGCGCCTCCAGCGCTCTTGCTTCCTCGACGAGCACCTGCGGGTCGAAGGAGCGGTGACGGCCGCGCCAGAGCGGAATCGCGCAGAAGGCGCAGGTGTGGTCACAACCTTCACTGATCTTGAGATAGGAGACATGGCGCAGGTCGCCGACAGGCAGGCGTGAGCCGGGATGTTTCTGCACGCGGCCGTCAAGCAACCCACGCACGGCGAGCTTTGGGACCAGTTCGGGCAAATCGCGGAGCCCGAGGAAGAGATCCACCTCAGGGAGCGAGCGCTGAAGCTCGCGCCGGTAGCGCTCCACCAGGCAACCGACGCCCACCAGCACACGCAGCTGGCCGGCATCTTTCAGACGTGCCGCCTGTAAGAGCGTATCGATCGACTCCTGCTTCGCCGCATCGATGAAGCCGCACGTATTGACGAGGAGAACCTCGGCGTCGCGTGGCTCCGCGATGTAGTCCGCTCCGTGGGCCACGAGGGTGGCCACGATACGTTCCGAGTCGACTGTGTTCTTATCGCAACCGAGCGTGATGACGGAGAACTTCACCGCGTAAACACCTCGACGCCCGGCGGTGGAGTGAAGCGGAAGAGGTCTTCGGGCAAATCGATGCCTGCCTCCACGTTGGAGAGTGTGATCGTCCGTACCGTCTCGTTCTCCTCGTGGATCTCGAACTTCCGCACCAAATGGTCCTGCGCGTCGATCCAGACGCGTACCAGTGTATAGGGTGCCTCGAACTTGGGAACGAGCGAGAGAAGATAGGCGGGCCGCTGGCCGACAACGTCCCGCTGCACGTAGGTCGCCACGTAGCGCTCGGTCGGGCTCACCAGGAACTGGCCGCCCAGCGTGGCGCCCTCCGAAGTCTGGTCGATCGCGGTGCGGACGACCTGGTCCGGCTGCGCGCTGGGGTAGTACATCCAGAACCACTGCCCGTCGGCCACGACGATGTCGCCCTGCGGCTCGTCGAACTTCATCAGGAAGTAGTTGGGCTTCCTCTGGAATACGACGCCCCGGCCCTCCTTCTCGGCCTCCAGCACGGGTATCTCGATCCTCTGCACGAACTCCGAGCGCAAAGTCGTCGCCACCCGATAGGCCTCTGCGGCCCTGGCAAGAATGGCCTCCGCGCTGTCAATGGCCGATGGCCCCTGAGGGCCCAGCGCAGAAATCAGCGTCAGCAGTATGGCAAGCTCGTTCATCGTCGCCCCCTGACCCGTTCTACCCGTCCCGAGCGGTGCAGATTCTGTCTACATCGTCTAGTGTAACCAATACCTCACGTGGTTTCGACCCCTCAGAAGGACCAACGATCCCCGCCTGCTCCAGCTGGTCGACGATCCGTGCGGCCCGCCCGTAACCGATCTTCAGCCGCCGCTGCAGCAGGCTGGTGGAGCCCTGCTGGTGTTGAACGACGACCTCGGCAGCTCGTCGGAACAGCGGGTCCCGCTCCGCGGGTGCCACTTCCGCCAACTCCAGCTCCGCCTCCTCGAGCTCGCGCTGGCGCACGACCTCCAGAATGTCGTCCTCGAGCTCACGCTCCGCCTCGGCGCGGGCACGGTACCACTTGACGAGGCGCTCCGTATCTTCGGTGGACACGAAGGTACCCTGGATGCGCTTGGGCTCCGCCTGGCCGGGCGGCATGAAGAGCATGTCGCCATCGCCCAACAGGGTTTCGGCACCGTTCTGGTCGATGATCGTTCGGCTATCCACCTTGGACGCGACACGGAAGGCGATGCGGCACGAGAAATTGGCTTTGATGAGCCCCGTGATGACGTTAACCGACGGTCGCTGGGTCGCCACCACCAGGTGGATGCCCGTGGCGCGTGCCTTCTGCGCGAGGTAAGCGAGCGGGCGTTCGATCTCGTTCTGTACCGTCATCATCAGGTCCGCCAGCTCGTCAATGAACAGGACGATATAGGGGACGATGCGCGGTTCCTCCACCTCCGCACCGCCCTCCGAGGGTGGGGCCATAATCGTCGCACCCTTGCTGACCCGCCGATTGAATTCCCGCAGGTTGCGACAACTGTTGGCCGACAGCCACTCATAGCGACGCTCCATCTCATAGACCAGCCACTTCAGCGCGGTCGCCGCATCACTGTTGTCGGTCACGACCGGGTGCCTCAGATGCGGGAGCACACTGTAGCCGCCCAGTTCGACCATCTTGGGATCGATGAGTATGAGTCGAAGGCGCTCGGGCGTGTGTCGGTAGACCAGACTGGAGATGATCGCGTTGATGCAGACCGACTTCCCCGACCCGGTGACCCCGGCGATCAGCAGGTGCGGCATCTGGGCCAGGTCGGATATGTCGCAGCGGCCCGTCACATCCTCACCCAGTGCCAGCGGCAGCTCAGCGCGACTGGTCCGATAGGCCTCCGAGTCCAGGATCTCGCGCAGATAAACGATCTTCCGCTGCGGATTCGGCACCTCAACGCCCACTGCGCCCTTGCCCGGAATGGGGGCGATGATCCGTACCGACGGTGCCTTCAGGCCGAGCGCGAGATCGTCGGCGAGCGCGGCGATCTTCCCGACCTTCACGCCGGACGCCGGCACGACCTCGAACTGGGTCACCACTGGCCCGGTCGTGCGTCCTGCGATCTGCCCCTCCACCTTGAAGGTGCGGAGCGTCTCGATCAGGGTCTCACCCAGCCGGTCCAGAACCTCCTGACTGACCGAGTACTCCCGATCCGGCGGCGGCGACAGCAAGTCGAGGGGCGGGAGGTGGCCGTTCGTTGACGCTGCCGGAGCAGGGGAAGTCGCCTCGGCACCCCGCTTCCGCCGCCCACGGCCCAGCGCACGTGAGCGTGCCCGTTCACGCACAGCCTCCCCGCTGCCCGCTTGCCTGGACCTGGCGTCCGGCCCGGCCAGCGACTCGCGCTCGGCCTCCTGCATGAAACGCCTGCGGACGCGAGCCCAGCCGACGTGGAGCCATTGGGCTGCCGCCACACCCCAACCCGTCAGCACGGCGCCAGCCCGCAGAGCGGCACGACCGCCGCTCCGGACGGCGGCCGAGCCTCGGGCGAGCGCGTTCAGCGGACCCAGGCCCAGGCTGACGATCAGCGTCGTGATGAAGAGGGCCAGGAGAATCAGAGCACCGCCCACCCAGCTGAGCGCCGAGGTCAGCAGGCCCCCGGACCAGGCGCCGTAGCGTCCCGCCAACCAGGGGGCACCCCCACCCGCCGGAAAGGCCAAGCAGGCCATGAGCGGCGGGACGATGATCAGGGTGGCGCCAAAGAAGACGCTCCAGCGGACCGCCTCGGAGCGCTCCAGCCAATCGAAACTCCAGAGGCCCCACACAACGAACAGCAGCGGCACGACCGCCGCAGCCACGCCGCAGGCACCGACCAGCACGCCGGCGACCGCAGCGCCCACGGGTCCCACGACGTTGCCGGAGGGGAAGAGAGCCTGAAGCCCCGCGCCGAGCAGCTCCACGGGGATGAGGCTGAGAAAGGTGAAAACGCCTACAGCTGCCAGACCGATACCGATCAGGACGCGCTGAATCCGATCATCCGCCCGCTCGCCCATCACTCATCTCCTACTTCGCTCTTCCCTTCCCTCCACCTCCCGATCCGGCGCTCGGCTCCAGGCCAACGATCTGGTGATCGCGGAGTACCGGAACGACCGGAATCGAATCCAGCTGAGCGCAGAGCTCAATGTCCGCTCCCTGGCCGATCTTCTCCAGGGCTCGGCCAGCCGCTGTCGAGCGCAGAGTCTTGACACTCAGCGGCGAGAGCTCCCGAGCCAGCGCAAGCGCCGCCTGCGCACCGTCGCCCAACTCCGCCCCGATGGACTTTTTACGCTTCTTCGACAGCGCTTCCACCATCAGGCCAGCGCAGAGCGCATCCTCCAAGCTCACCCTGCCCTCGCAGCCGGCGCAGACGATCAGTGGGTCAGCCTCGGCGCTCCGCAGCGCCGCGACGATTCGGCTCAGGTTGACGAGCGCAGCGATGTACACCACACCTGCACCGGCCATTGCGGTCAGGGTCTGTGTCCCGTTAGTGGTAGTCATCACGATGGTGCGACCGTGGACCACTTCACTCTTGAACTCTGCGGGCGAATTCCCGAGATCGAAGCCCTCGATCCGCGCGCCCTGCCGTTCGCCGCACACGAGAGCTCCGTCGCGCCCGATCGAGTTGCTGATCCGCAGCGCTTCCTCAATCGACTCCGCCGGCACCACTGCCCTCGCACCGTTATGGATTGCGGCGGCGACGCACGTACCCGTTCGCAACACGTCTACCGCTACAGCGGTGCGCTCCTGAATGGGCGGTGCGCGTTCCAGCTCGAGTGGAGTCCAGAGCACATCAATCTTCATTGCGCAGCGACAGTGGTTCGACCCCGTTTCTCGAACCGCTCGAGGAAGTTGGTGTCGACGTCACCTGAGCGGAAGTCCGGATGGTCGAGGACAGTGTACAAGAACGAGATGGTCGTGTGAACGCCCTCAATCACGAACATCTCCAGCGCGAGCTTCCCCCGTGCGATCGCCTCGTCGCGTGTGCCAGCCCGCACAATCAGCTTCGCTATGAGCGAGTCGTAGTAGGGCGGGACGGCGTAGCCCGTGTAGACGTGCGTGTCCACGCGGACACCGGGTCCGCCTGGCGGATTGAAGGTAGTGATGGTGCCCGCTGATGGCTTGAAACCGCTGCTCGGGTCTTCGGCGTTGATCCGGCATTCAATGGCATGTCCGCGGAGCTCGATGTCGTCAGGAATAGACAGGTGTTCGCCTGCCGCTACTCTGATCTGCTCTTTGACGAGGTCGTAGCCCGTGACCTCTTCCGTCACCGGGTGTTCCACCTGGATGCGCGTATTCATCTCGAGGAAGTAGAAGCGGCGATCGCGATCCAGCAGGAATTCCACTGTGCCGGCGCCGACATAGCCGATCGCGGATACCCCACGCACGGCGGCGGCGCCCATTTCGCGGCGCAGTTCCGGCGTCAGTGCCGGACTGGGTGATTCCTCGATCAGCTTCTGATGGCGACGCTGGATCGAGCAATCGCGCTCGCCGAGGTGAACGGCACGCCCGTGACGATCGCCGAGGACCTGGATCTCCACGTGGCGGACTCCCTGGAGCAGCTTCTCGATATAGAGCGAACCGTCGCCGAAGGCTGCTTCCGCCTCGGCCTTGGCCGTAGCGAACAACGGCTCGAACTCCTCGGCACCGCGCACGATGCGCATTCCCTTGCCACCGCCGCCCGCCTTGGCCTTGATCATGACCGGGAAACCGATCTCCTCAGCGGCCTTACGCGCGCGGCGTGCGTCGGTGATCGCTTCTTCCGTACCCGGGATCACGGGGACATCTGCCTCGACCATCGTACGACGCGCAGCCACTTTGTCACCCATCTGTGCGATCTGCTGAGCAGTCGGCCCGATAAAGACGATATCCGAGCGCTCGCAGATCTGGGCGAACTCTGCATTCTCGGCGAGGAAGCCGTAGCCGGGGTGAATGGCGTCAGCTCCTGCGATCTCAGCGGCCGCGATGATGCGGGGGATATTCAGGTAGCTGTCCCGGGCGGGAGGCGGTCCAATACAGATGTCGTCGTCGGCGAAGCGCACATGCAGCGAGTCACGATCGGCTTCCGAATGCACGACCGCTGTCGGTATGCCGAGTTCGCGGCAGGCCCGGATAATGCGGAGCGCGATTTCTCCGCGATTAGCAATAAGGACTTTCTGGAACAAAGCGGGTTTCCTCGCTGGCGCTCGTTCGCCGGCAGCCGCAAGCGCGTGGAGCGGGGCTCAGTCTGGCTGGATGTGGAAAAGGACCTGGCCGTACTCCACAGGCTCAGCGTTCTCCACGGCGATCTTGACGATCGTGCCGGCAACCTCCGCCTCCAACTCGTTCATATCAGCTTCATCGCCTCAAGGATGCACAAAGTCTGCCCGACCTTGACGTGGTCACCCACATCGACGTAGGGATCGGCATCCGGGCCCGGCGCCCGATAGAACGTGCCGACCATGGGGGAGGTAACCTCCACCAATTTCGCCGTCTCGACGGTCTCAACAGCCTCCGCAGCGGCCGGGTCAGGTGGCACAGCGCTCGGCGGCGCCGCTCCTGGCGGAGCGACAGCTGGATTCGCTTCCGCCCTCAGGTTCACCGGCGTCGAAGCGGCATTCCCACTCAGGATCGCTGCCGGGCTCTTGGAGATCCGAATCTTCGTGGCCCAGCGTGAGATCTCCAGCGTGTCGATATCACTGGCCTCGACGATCTCGATCAGACGTTTCAGGAAGGCTAGGTCAATCATGAACTGACGCGCTCCAAGTATTTGTTCTCGCGCCGATCAACTTTGATCATATCGCCAGTCTCGATGAACAGCGGCACCTGCACGACAGCTCCCGTCTCCAGTCTAGCCGGTTTCGTGCCACCCTGCGCAGTGTCGCCCCGCACTCCGGGCTCGGTTTCCACGACACTCAACTCCACGAAGAACGGAAGCTCGACAGAGATCGGCTCGCCATTCCGTGACAGCGCCTCGCACATCATGTTCTCCTTGAGGTAGGCAAGCTGATCTTCCCCGATCGTGGCGGCCGACAACGGGATCTGCTCGTAGGTCTCCCCATCCATGAAGTAATAGAACTGCCCGTCAGTGTAACTGTACTGCACCGGACGACGGACGAGCCGTACCTCCTCAACCTTTTCGCCTGCGCGAAAGGTCCTCTCGATGACCGCACCCGAGAGTACGTTCTTTAACTTGGTGCGGACGAACGCCCCACCTTTGCCCGGCTTCACATGCTGGAAATAGGTGATCGTGTAGAGTTCGCCGTCAAGCTCTAAGACCATCCCGTTACGAAAATCTGCCGTCGTCGCCATCTCTCTTCCGGCTGAATATGGAAGGTCCTCGGCTTCTCCCGAACCAGGCCACCAAGCCTATGGAGGCAGGATCTGAAGCCTACTGGCATCCAGGTCCACCAGCGGTCGGGGCCGATCGTCCGTCACCACCAGGGTATCCTCAATCCGCACTCCGCCCCAACCTGCAAAGTAGAGGCCCGGCTCCACGGTAACAACCATGTTCGACTCCAGCCGGTCTTCGCTCCGCCGCCCAAG
>CANPVY010000180.1 GCA_947581845.1 uncultured bacterium
GCGAGTCGGCCGCTGGGTGTTGGTCGACTACATAGATCTCGTCGTGCACGTGTTCCACCCGGTCGTGCGCGAGTTCTACCAGCTGGAACGGCTGTGGGGGGACGCGCCGATGATGTTGGTGGAGGAGCCGGAGACGTGATTCGACGGAGTCGATTCAGGATAACGTGTCTGGCACGGCTGTCTTGTTGCGCCGCCGTGTTGCTCACCTGGATCAGCGAACCGGCACTCGGCCAGTTCGGCCGCAATAAGCTCCAGCACCAGGTCTTCGATTTCCAAGTCATCCGCACAGCGCATTTCGACGTCTACTACTACCCAGACGAGCGTGAGGCGGCTACCGACGCGGCCCGGATGGCGGAGCGCGCCTACAGCAGGCTGAGCCGCATCCTTGGACACGAGTTCGACGAGCGCAAACCGATCATCCTCTACGCGTCACATAGCCAATTCCAGCAGACGAACGCCTTGCCGGGCTTCATCTCGGAGGGTACGGGTGGGGTCACGGAGTACGCCAAGCGCCGGGTGATTCTGCCGTTCACCGGCTCGTACGCGGGTTTCGAGCGTGTGTTGACGCACGAGTTGGTGCATGCCTTCCAGTACGATGTCCTCGCCCGCGGATGGGTCAGCCAGTTGGATCCCGTCGGCTTCCAGCTGCCTCTCTGGTTCATGGAGGGCATGGCCGAGTATCTGTCGATCGGGGAGGTTGACACTCACACGCACGCTTGGCTCAGGGATGCCGTGCTCTCGGGGTATCTACGAACGATTCCGCAGATGTCGCTGTACAGCGACTATCTCTCGTACCGGTTCGGCCAGTCGGTGTTGGGGTTTGTGGGTGCGAAGTACGGCGATGAGACGATTGGGCTGTTGCTCCAGCGCGCCATGCGGCTGGGAGTCGTGACCGCGTTCCAGATTACGCTGGGCATTTCCTTGCAGCAGCTTTCTGAGGAGTGGATCGAGTCCATCCGGGCGACTTACCTGCCGGAAACCGCCAGATTCGCCGCTGCGGGAGAGACGGGCAAGCGGATCACGGATCACGTGTTCAAGCCGGGCTCGGCGAAGTTCGCCTCCTATCTGTCGCCAGCGCTCTCGCCGGACGGCCGCGAGATCGTCTACCTCTCAGATCGCGGGAACCGGCTGTACGCCTTCTATGATCTCTGGCTGGCCTCTGCGGAAGATGGTAGGGTCGTCAGCCGTCTGGTCGAGGCCGCACGCACACCCGATTTCGAGTCTCTGCGGTTCCTCAATTCTTCGGCTGCCTGGTCCCCTGACGGTCGTCACCTCGGCTTCGTCGCTCAGGTCGGTGGCCGAGACGCGCTGTACATCTACGATGTTCGCAGGCGCAGAGTCGCGCGCCGGATCGCTGTCGATCTGGATGGCATGCAGAACCCGACGTTTTCACCCGACGGCATGCGTGTCGCCTTCACGGGGCTGCGCGGCGGGATCAGCGATCTGTACGTGGTGGATGTGTATGGGCAACACGTCGAGCAGCTCACGGATGACAAGTACGCCGACCTCCACCCGTGTTGGTCACCGGACGGCCGCTACATCGCCATCGTTACTGATCGTGGGCGGGGCACCGATTTCGACGAACTCGTGTTCGGGAACTACCGCATCGCCCTTTACAGCGTGGGCCGCGGCGATGTGGAGATCCTCCCACGACAGGAGCAGGGCAAGAACATTAACCCGGTCTGGTCGCCTGACGGTGACGCGATCGCCTTCGTGTCGGATCGCACGGGGGTGAACAACGTGTTCATCTGGTCCCTCGTGGAGAGTCGACTCTACCAGGTCACCGACCTGCTGTCCGGTATCACCGGCGTCGTCCCACTGAGTCCGGCGATCTCGTGGGCCACGCAGGCTGACCGCTTGGCCGTGACATACTTCGAGGGCGCCGGTTACAACATCTACGTGATCGACGATCCCCAGAGTGTTGCGTGGCCGGTCGATGAAGCCCCTGTGCCAGCTCTCGTGGCCGACGTCGAGGAGACCGGTGATGATGGCTTGGACCCTGCGCAACCCGGGCCGGCACCGGCTCGCGGGCTCGTCGGCCAGTCGTATTACAGAGTGCTGGATGGCTTCCGACCGTCAGCCGCGAGGCCGGCTGAGGGCGAGGTCGTCCTGGAGCCGCAGTTGACCGTGGCGGCTTTGCTGGAGGACGTGCGATTGGGCCTCCCCGATACGTCGGCTTTCGAGCGGCGCGAGTATGAGCTGAGGCTCACGCCCGACGTCGTAGGTCAGCCGGTTATCGGCGCTCAGGTCGGTGGCTTCTTCGGCAACGGCATCTACGGAGGCTCGTACGTCCTGCTGTCGGACGTCCTGGGCGACCACAATGTCCTGCTCTGGGGCCAGATTGCAGGTTCGTTTGAGGATGCCTACATCCTGACCCGATACACGTACCTGCGTGAGCGGGCCAACGTGTCGATGGCCTATCAGCAGTTCCCGCTCTACCGCTTCCGGGGAATGGTGGCCGCGCAGGATCCGCTGGGCCAGGAAGTATACGAGGATCGCTTCCTGCGTGACGTGTACAGGATGCTCAGCACGGAAGTCCACTACCCCTTCAATACGTTCCAGCGGCTCGAGCTCTCGGGCGTCGGCTTCTTCATCGGCCGCGACAGCGTCGTGGACCGGATGGGCGTGAATGTGCCGGGCGGCAGCGACCGGCAAACCCAGCGTCTCGAGAATCTGGTGTTTGCGGGCCCCTCGCTCGCCCTGGTGTGGGACAACGCGCTCTATGGCTTCACGGGTCCCATCGCGGGCCGCCGCTATCGGATCGGCGTCGGGCGTTACTTCGGCGACGTCGAGATCACCGACCTCACCTTGGATGTCCGCAACTACTGGAACCTCGGCGGGCAGTTCGTGTTCGCCACTCGACTCACTAGCTACTCGCGCTCCGGACCCGGCGAGCAGCAGTTCCGCATCTACTGGGGCGGACCCTACTTCATCCGAGGCTACGATGGCGGCTCCTTCAACGCTGCAGAGTGCGCAGAGTCCGCCAAGAGGGTCCGTGACCCGATTACCACTCTGTGCCCTGTGCGAGATCAGCTCATCGGCAGCAGCGTCGCGCTGGCAAGCGCGGAATTCCGCTTCCCTGTCTTCAACTTCGTCGATCTCGGTTTCGTGCCGCTCGGCCTACCTCCGGTCGGTGGCGCGTTGTTCTGCGACATGGGCGTGGCTTTCAACTCGTTCGATCAGCTGGCCTGGTCACGGCGGGTGGGCGCCGATCCTCTCGACGTGCGGACGCCGGTAGTCGCGGTGGGAACGGGCATCCGGGTGAACCTGCTGCAGAACGTGTTGCGGGTCGACTACGCTGTGCCGCTCGACCGGCCCGACCACAGATCCGGGGTCTGGTCGCTGTCGTTCGGGCCCACGTTCTAGCTCCTGTCTCCTATTCGCCTGTCCTGCCTTGCGTTGGCGCATCTGGGCCGACTATCTTTTTATACAAGCCCACGAACTCCAGCCTCTCCGGATGACGATCCGAGGACCGCGGAAATCGATCTGAAGTTGCACCTGTCGAAGCGAACGACAGTCCTCATCGGCCTGGCGCTGCTGTGGCCCGCGCTGGCGTCCTGTGATTCTGGGCAGGACTCGGCCCGGACAGGGGGCGGCCGCCTGGAGCGAATCGCCTGGCTCGGCAGCTCGGAGGGCTGGGGCCTGCTGGGGCTGCCGCTGGCTGGCGGCCCGCTGACGTATCGGAGCGCTGAGAACCTGGAATCGCCCACCTGGGCGCCGCCGGAGTTCGGGGCGCTTGCCCGGGCGTGGCCAGGCGACGGCGGGGTCTGGGTTCAGTTTAGCGACTCACGCATCGGGCTTTATGACTATGCGACTGGCCACCTGCTGAGTTATGAAGGGTATGCGTCGACGGAGATGGCGGTCGCGCTCCCCGGTCAGAGGGCACTGGTGATCGCGCCAGGTGGGCGGGCGGTGGAGTTGGTTTCCGAGACTGAGCCGTGGCGCTTCGACCTCGGGGGGCAGCTCCTGCGACTGGAAGCGGCGGGCGAAGGACGGGTCGTCGCCGTCGTCGGTGACGGGTCGGAGGGCGAGCTGCTGGTTCTGCAGCCGCCGGAGCAGGAACCTCTCGGTCGACGCAGCGTGGCGGGTGTGCGCGACTTCGTCGTCACGGCCTGGGGTGAGAGGTTGTACTATCTGTCGGCGGATCCGCAGGACCTGTCTCTGCACGGGCTCAGCCTGCCGAGTCTCGAGGCTGTCGAGGAGTTCGCACTGCCGGAGCCGGGTGGTGCGGTTGCGGCGACACCATCGAGCCATCGTCTCTACGTGGCAACAGGCCAGAGCATTCGGATCTTCGATCGTCTGCGGGGCGAGCTGCTGCGTGAGTTG
>CANPVY010000181.1 GCA_947581845.1 uncultured bacterium
AGTGAACGATCTCGACCCTGGCCCTGGGCTTGTTGGCGAAGCCCGGGTTGAGGTTCGTGAGCTGCACCTCGTCGCGAATACGCGATCCGCGGAGCTGGGCGCGGTAGAGCTGGGTCGGCGTGTTCGCCGTCGAGTGCGTGTAGACCAGCGTGCGTCCGTCCTCTCCGAGCTCGAACCCGAAGATATTCGTGGCGTGGGTGCCCTCGATCCACGAGCGCCGCCACGTATCGCCCCGCTTCGTGTAGCGGGCCGGCTTGAACCGCACGCCGTCGGCGAGCAGCGCGACGAACCCATCGGAGGTGACGGCGTACTCAGAGCCGAGACCGCGATCCCAACCCAGATCCACCAGCATCGCCTCACCACGCGCCAAGTCGTAGTACATCGCCACGTTGATCGTGGCTTCGCGATAGTGCGGGTGCGTGGTCGAGTCGTTGACCAGATAGAACCCACCCCCGTCCTTCGCCCACTCGACATTGAACGGGATGATCCGCGAGCCGTCGAAGATCTCGCGACCTTCCCCGCTCGCCAGGTCCCAGAGATAAGTGACGGGCGGAATCCGCTGGTCGTATCCGTAGGACAGGCTCCGCTGGTGCACCGCCACCGCACGCCTGCCGTCCGGAGATAGAGCGAATCCCCGGATCCAGTCGTCGTTGTCGCTCAGACGCGTCACCTTCTTGTCCTCGACCGACAGAGCGAAAAGCCGGACCGGCGGCTCGTGCTCGGCGTCCTCCACCACCCGCGAGGTGTCCTTGTCCTTCTTGACGTCCCGCTCGTAGAGACTCGCGTCCTCCTGAGCACTGAAGATGATGGTGTCGGCGTCCGCCCACTCGTAAGACCGGATACCACGCTCGAAGCGCGTCAGCGGCCACGCCTCGCCGCCCGCCGGATCGATCAGCCAGAGCTGCGATGAGGCCTCGTTCTCCTTCTTCTCTGGCAACGGCCGCGTGCTCATGAACGAGATCAGCTTCCCGTCCGGCGACCAGCGGGGCTGGGAGTGGCTGTAATCGCCGCGCGTAAGCTGGATCTCGCGCTCCTCGCTGAGGCTGGACAGGAAGAGGTTCGAGACGCTCCGCCCTTCCTCCTCGTCCATCTGCGTTTTCACCCAGACCACCCACCTGCCATCCGGCGCGATCTGGTACTGGCCGGCCGACTCGGCGAGCAGGATATCGTCGATGGTCCACTCGCTCTTCGAGTCGTCGCGGCCCTGCTGCTGCGCCGCGCTGGCGCTGGGCCAGGAAGCAGCAACGGTCAGCACGAGTCCGAGGCCAACGAGCGCTTGCGGTAGGCGAAGTGTGGCGTACATCGCTCGACTCCTTTCGGATGTTCTGGCTACAGCGCTTTCGGTGGGGCGTCGCTAATCTAGGGGGACCCTGGGCCGTCGTCCACGCAACGGCGTGTGTGCCGGCTACGGGTAGGAGGGTGATGCAGTGCGGGGGCGCTGTGCAGCGCCCCCGTCTTCTCTTGCCTCGAGCGAGCCGGATCTCAGGAACGGCGAAGCTGGATGCTGCCGTTCACCGTCTTCACGACCAGGTTGCGTCCACCTCCGCCAATCGTCCCCTTCAGGTGCCGGGGCGAGAAGCGCCCCTCCACTGTCAACGGGAAGTCACTGGAGATGTGGCCGTTCACCGTGGAGATGCTGATCGCGCAACTCAGATCGGCCGGCATCTCGAGCGTCACGCTGCCGTTCACGGTGGTGAAGTCGAGCGTCCCGGTCCAGTCCGTCTGCTGCATGGAAACGGTTACCGAGCCGTTCACCGTGGTGGCCTCGGCCAGCCCGGTCGTCGTGACATCCACGTCACCGTTCACGGTATGCGCCTTGACGTCGCCATCGATACCGAGGGCATCGATCTCACCGTTGACCGTCCGCCCGATGAAGCCCACTCCCGCCGGCACACGTACCGTGAAGTCTACTTGAACATCGTTGTTGCGGACGTTCATGCGCCCGTGGCGGCCGGGGCGGCACTCGTTCGGTTCGTCCGGATCACGGCTCGGGTAGACGGCGCAGATGGTCACACCGTTCTCGTGCTCCAGCACGACCATCTCCACCTCATCCGGATCGTTCCTCCTGCCGTGCAGCCGGGCGTCGACCTCCACCTCGTTGCCCGAGCCGGCCTCGGCGAGTATCTCACCGTTCACGCCCTTGATCTCGATCGACTTGCCACGCTCGACCCGGCCCTTCCATTCCCAGTCCCTGTTGCTGAGAGTGAAGTGGTCAGGTACAGATGCGACCGCAAGGACGGGCGTGGCGTCCGTGGAACGATACCGCTCGGGTGCATCAGGCGGCGCCCACGCCACCAGCGCTGCCAGGAGCCCAATTACTCCGACTCTATACATCTCGATCCCTCCTCTGACTGCCCTTCTGTCTATCTTCGCACTAGCTCAATGTCGCCGTCGAACGAATGTAGCTCGAGCCGCGCACTGCCATTGCCGAGCACGAAGCTCAACCTGCGTGTGGCTTCGGTCCTCTCCAGTTGGATAGGGAAGTCGGCTTCGAACTCGCCGTCGAAGGTGGCGACTGAGACTGTGGCGTTTACGTTGACCGGTATCGTGACCACCACATCGCCATCGTGGGTGGTGAGCCGGTAGCGGCCGTCATCGCGAATGGTCCCTTCATAGTACACGTCACCATCGACAGTCTTGGCCTCCACCTCACTCGACCGGATGGCCTCGAGGCGGATGTCACCGTCGATCGCTTCTGCAAAGATCTCGCCCTCGAAATCGAGCACCGAGATCTCATCCTCCACGTTGTTCACCTCCAGACGGCCTACTGACCGCTGGACCACCACATTGCCTTCGACCGAACGGAGTGAGATCTCACCCGCACAGCCACGGATTTCGATGTCACCTTCAAGGTTCTCCAGGTTCACCCCGTTCTGTGCACCGTCCACCGACATATCGGTCTGGAAGCCCCAGAGATCGACCGCCATCGAGCTGGGGATGGTGATCTCGTAATCGACAACATCCGGGGTTCCGTGCCGGGCCTCCGACCTGATCTTCACCGCTGACTCGGACTGGAAGATCTTCACCCTATCACGGCTCGAGCGGCTGGCTTCCACACGCACGGCGTCCCGATCCCAGGTTCGGACGATGATCTCGCCTGCGTGGTTCCGGACCTCGAGCCGCGCCCTCGGGTCCACCGTGAACGTGGTATCGAAATCCACGTCGTACTGCGGCTCATCCCAGTCGTACTCCCAGTCCGGGACATAGATGTCGATCTCGGGGATCTGGAACTCGAAGCCGGGAACCTCGATATCGATCTCCGGCACAAAGAACTCGAAGTCATCCCAGTAGACGTCGAAGTCGTCCCAGTAAACGTCCAAGCCCGCCCAGTAGAAATCCAGGTTCGGCACATACACGCTGAACCCCGGTACGTAGACATCGAACGCGGGCAACTCGATCGCCGGGATCGCGATCTCTATCGCCGGGACCTGGATGTCGATCTTCGGCGTCACCACCCGGACCTCGGGGTCCTGCACTCCC
>CANPVY010000182.1 GCA_947581845.1 uncultured bacterium
TCTACGCGGTGCGCGCGGCGTTCCGGACACACCTCGGAGAGGGGCTGCTGCATGTGGGCCCACGGCCGACTTTCCGGGGGTCGCCGCCTTCGATTGAGCTGCATGTGCTCGACTTCGACGGTGATCTGTACGGTGAGCAGGTGCGAGTCGAGTTCCTGACTCGGCTACGCGACGTGCAGCCATTCGCATCGACCGCGGAACTCGTCGAACAGATGAAGCGGGATCGGGAAGCGACTCGGAAGTACTTTGCGGGCGGCGGTGACCGTCTTTACATGCGGCATAAGCTGGAATAACTTAAGCCGTTCTTTTTACCATGAGCTGACCAGCCACCGGGTGGTACAGCCGGAGAGTGGCCAACGAATGGCACTAACGACCGAACAGCGGGAAGCACTCATCGCGAAGTACCAGATGCATCCCAACGACCGCGGTTCCACCGCGGTTCAGATCGCGTTGCTGACGCGCCGGATCGGAGACCTGACGGAGCACCTGCGACAGCACCCGAAGGATCACCATAGCCGCCAGGGCCTGTTGAAATGGGTCGGTAGGCGCAGGCGCTTGCTACGCTATCTCAACCGCACGAACCCGGAGCTATACCGGCAGATTACGGCGGATCTGGGCCTGCGCGGCTGAGTAAAGGCCCCCGAGGTTGATGCGTCGGGGGCCTTCGCGTGCCCAGTGTATCGATGAAATGACAGGCAACAGCGGAGATCATGGCAAGTTTGGTGGAGCGTAAGTTCGCGGGGCGGACCCTGAGTATGGAGTCCGGCCGCATGGCGAGGCAGGCAGACGGTTCTGTGCTCGTGCAGTTCGGGGAGACCGCGGTGCTCGTCACCGTAGTGGTGGACAGCAAGCCGACGCATCTTCCTTTCTTCCCGCTGACGGTCGAGTATCGCGAGAAGAGTTACGCAGCCGGTAAGATCCCGGGCGGTTTCTTCAAGCGTGAAGGCCGTCCCAGCGAGAAGGAGATCCTCTCGGCGCGGCAGATCGATAGGGCGATCCGACCGCTGTTTCCGAAGGATTTCTTCTACGAGATCCAGGTCGTCATCTACATCCTGTCGGCTGATCAAGAGAACGATGCGGATGTTCTCGGTTTGATGGGGACCTCGGCGGCCCTGAACATCTCCAGCATACCTTTCCCCTATCCGATCGCCGCCGTCCGCGTGGGTCGGCTCGACGGAGAGTGGGTTCTCAATCCAACCTTCCAGCAGCTCGAGTTCTCCGATGTCGACTTGGTCGTTGCGGGCTCGGAAGAGTCGATCATCATGGTGGAGGGCGGTGCGCTGGAGATCCCCGAGGACGAGTTCATCGAAGCGCTCGAGTTCGGGCATCGTGGGATCCGAGAACTCGTGGCTGCCCAACGTGAGCTGGTCGAGCCGCTTGCCAAGCCGAAAATGGAGTACACGCCTCCGCCGCTGAGCGAGGAGTTGGTCGCACGCGTCGACGAGCTGGCCGCAAGGCGGGTAGGCGAAGCGCTGAGCCTGCCCAGCAAGGAGGAGCGGAATCAAGCGCTGGCGGAACTGCGCGGCAACATCGCGAGCGAGGTCGGCGAGCCGTTCGAGTCAGAGATCGAGGATTACGAGGGCCAAATCAGCAGGGTCATCGATCGGATCGAGTACGAGACCCTCCGCGGACAGATCATGGAAAAAGGCGAGCGGGTGGATGGCCGCAAGCCTGATGAGATCCGACCGATCACGTGTGAGGTCGGCTTGCTACCGCGCACCCATGGCTCGGCCCTCTTCACGCGCGGAAGCACACAGGCGCTTGCTGTGGTCACGCTCGGCACGAGCCGGGACGAGCAGCGCGTCGACACGATCGACGTCCTGCAGGAAACGTCTAAGTCGTTCATGCTGCACTACAACTTCCCGCCCTTCTCGGTAGGCGAAGTGCGGCCGTTCCGTGGCCCATCGAGGCGCGAGATCGGTCACGGTGCCCTGGCCGAACGTGCGCTGCAGCCGCTCCTGCCGGCCTACGAAGAGTTCCCCTACACGATCCGCGTGGTCAGCGATATCCTCGAATCGAATGGCTCCTCCTCCATGGCAACCGTCTGCGGTGGGTCATTGGCCCTCATGCAGGCGGGCGTACCGGTGCGCGCCGCATGTGCCGGCATCGCGATGGGCCTGATCAAGGAGGGCGAGGAGGTTGTCATCCTCACAGATATCATGGGGATCGAGGATCACCTCGGCGATATGGACTTCAAGGTCGCCGGGACCCGCAAAGGGATGACCTCGGTCCAGATGGACATCAAGGTGGAAGGCCTGTCCACCGAGGTCCTGCGCCGGGCCATGCAGCAAGCACGTGACGCGCGATTGCACGTCTTGGACGTCATGGACAGGATCATCGCTAAGCCGCGTTCGAGCCTGTCGCCCATGGCGCCGCGAATCATCACGCTGCAGGTGAACCCGGAGAAGATCGGCGAGGTGATCGGACCCAAGGGGAAGACGGTCCGCGGGATCGAAGAGCAGACTGGCGCTGAGATCAACATCGAGGATGACGGTCTGATCACGATATCTTCAATCAGTGGCGAGGCAGGGGAGCGCGCTCGGGAGATCATCGAATCGATCGTCCAGGAGCCGGAGATCGGCAGGGTCTACGAGGGCGTGGTCAAGAGCACGACCTCGTTCGGCGCATTCGTGGAGATCCTGCCGGGCGTGGAGGGCCTCTGCCATATCTCCGAGCTCGAAGAGGGCCGCGTCGCCAAGACGGAGGATGTCGTCAAGCGCGGTGACAAGGTGCGGGTGAAATTGATATCGATTGACGAACGTGGGCGCATGCGCCTGTCGCGCCGGGCGGCTATGGCCGCAGAGGTCGAGGCATCAAAGGTGTCCTGAGACCCATTGGTCGCCCGGTGAGCCTGTCCCGTAGACTGCGGGGCAGGCTTTTTGCACACGCCGCGCCGGGCGGCTGATCCGCTCAACATGCGAAGCGACACCGGAACCACCGTACAGCTCGACGAACGGGCTTACAGGACCAAGCTCGACGGTGGGCCGATCGTGCTCTCCGAGGAGGTCCCAGGCGTACGCTCCGTCGCGGCGGGCGTCTGGTTCCGCTGGGGCGCCAGCCACGACTCGCCGGAACACTTGGGCGCCTCTCACCTGCTCGAGCACATGACGTTCAAGGGCACCGAGCGGCGCAGCGCGCGGGAGATCGCCCTGGAGATCGAGGGGATCGGCGGCACCCTCGACGCGTACACGTCGCGTGAGCATACAGCGTGCTACGCGAGGGTCCTCGATGAGTACCTGCCAATCGCGATCGACGTGCTCACCGATCTCGGGTTCCGGCCACTGCTGCGGGACAGCGATCTGGAGGTCGAGCGTAATGTGATCCTCGAGGAGATCGCCGGCGTCGAGGACACGCCGGAGGAGCTGGTCTTCGATCTGCATGCGCGTGCCCTGTGGGGCGATCACCCCTATGGCAGCCCGGTGCTGGGCACTTTGGAGACAGTCCGGGCCATGACCCGGGACGACCTGGTGGACCTCTGGCGAACGGCCTATCGGCCGAGCATCGCCGTGGTAGCCGCGGCCGGTAAGCTGCACCATGACGAATTGCTCGAACTCGTGGTGCGTTACTTCCCAGACAGCGAAGAGGAACTGGCGCCGCCGGTAGTGCCGGACCCAGCGCCGGTGCCGCCCCGGGAGCAGTGGCATCCGCGCGGCAGCGCCCAGGTGCATGTTTGCTTGGGTGCGCCTACATTTGCGCGCGGCGACCCGCGCCGCTATGCGGCGATACTCATCTCGACGGCGCTGGGTGGGGGGATGAGTAGCCGACTCTTCCAGCGTGTCCGCGAGGAGCTGGGTCTGGCCTACACGGTCTACTCGTTCCAATCCTTCTACGTCCGCGGTGGCTTGTCCGGGATCTACATGGCCACGCGCTCGGACGTGGCCGACCGGGCGGTGGACGAGGTGCGGAGCGAGCTGGGGCAACTGGCTGGCATCGGGCTTGCACCGGAGGAACTGCGCGCGGTGAAGAGTCAGACGAAGGGTCAGGTGGTTCTTTCGCTGGAATCGACCTCGGCGCGCTTACAGCGGCTGGCGGGTGTCGCGCTCTATGACGAGCCGTACTTGACCCTCGACGAGGTCTGTTCGCGCATCGACGCGGTCACGATGGCAGAGGTGGCCGAGTTGTGTCATCAGTACTATGCTCCTGAGCAGCAGGTCATCGTCCGCCTGGGCCCCGAGGGGCCTAGGGGTTGAGATCGGGCGCAGGCTTTCTCACATGCCGTGTGCTACGGACACCGGCCTTAGAGGAGCGAGGCTAGAGCTATGATCGTTGGCGTGCCTAAGGAAATCAAAGCGGGTGAGAATCGGGTGGCGATGGTACCGGCTGGCGTCGAGCAGCTCGTCCAGCAGGGCCATAGGGTGCTGGTCGAGAAGGGGGCTGGGGTCGGAAGTGGTTTCAGTGACCTGGCCTACAGGGCGGCGGGGGCGACACTCGTCGGCGACCCGGACAAGCTATGGGCGGAAGCGGAGATGGTGGTCAAGGTCAAGGAGCCGATTGCGGTGGAGTATCCTCGCATCAAGCCCGAGCACGTGATCTTCACCTATTTCCACTTCGCCGCCTCTGAGGAGCTAACCAAGACGCTCCTCGAAAGTGGCGCGGTCTCGATCGCCTATGAAACCGTCCAGCTCCCGACGCGTGAGCTGCCCCTGCTCACGCCGATGAGTGAAGTCGCCGGCCGCATGGCGATTCAGGAGGGGGCGAAGTATCTGGAGAAACTGTTCGGCGGACGCGGCATTCTGCTGGGCGGCGTGCCTGGCGTTCCGTCGGCGGAGGTTGCTGTGCTGGGCGGCGGTGTCGTCGGGACGCACGCCGCCAAGATGGCGGCGGGCCTGGGCGCACGGGTAGTCATACTCGATATCAGCCTGCACCGTCTTCGCTATCTCGAGGATGTGATGCCGGCGAACGTCAGTCTGGTCTACTCGAATCGGCCGAACATTCTGGAGGCGGTCACCCGGGCCGATCTCGTCGTCGGCGCGGTTCTCCTCCCGGGTGCCAAGGCGCCTCACCTCGTGCTGCGCGAGGACCTGAAGCAGATGAAGGATGGTTCGGTGATCGTGGATGTGGCGGTCGATCAGGGCGGCTGTGTGGAGACGGCTCGCCCGACGACGCATGAGGACCCGACCTACGTAGTGGACGGGGTGATTCACTACTGCGTGGCGAACATGCCGGGCGCGGTGCCTCATACCTCCACGCTGGCGCTCACCAATGCCACGTTCCCGTACGCTTTGAAACTGGCGGACGATGGCTGGGAGAAAGCCTGCCGCGAGGACCGTCCGCTGGCCCTCGGAGTGAACATGGTGGGGCGAAAGGTGACATGCCGGGGCGTGGCGGAGGCTTTCGACCTCGAGTGCACGCCGATCGAGGAGGTGCTCGGGATCGCCTAGCGCGACGAGCCGCTGGCCGTTGAACTGCGCCGGTGGAGCGGATTGCGCCGCGCCACCGGCCGCATCTAGTTTTATCAGCTAGATTACCGTGTTCCCCGGCAGGGGGGGATGAGGGGCCGGAGGTGTCCGGCTGATCGCTGGAGGAGTGTAACGAGCCACTATGGGTGTCCGTTGGCTAGACTCGGGTAGGCTGCTTCCCGCCAACGACATCGCCGTCGACTTGGGCACGGCGAATACGCTGATCTACGTCAGGGGCGAAGGCGTCGTCCTTAACGAGCCATCTGTCGTGGCCGTGCAGAAGTCGAACGGCAAGGTCCTCGGTGTCGGGATCGAGGCGAAGGGCATGTTGGGACGAACGCCGGGCGGCATCGAGGCTGTGCGACCGCTGAAGGACGGGGTGATCGCCGACGTCGATATCAGCGAGCTGATGCTGCGGCACTTCCTCAGGACAGTGACGGCCAAGCGAGTGTTCCGGCTGAAGCCGCGTGTGGTGATCGGGGTGCCCTCCGGCATCACCGAGCTGGAGCGCCGTGCGGTGCGGGCCGGGGCTCACGCTGCCGGAGCGAAGGAAGTCTACATGGTAGCCGAGCCCATGGCCGCCGCCATCGGTGTGGGGTTACCTGTCGAGACCCCGACGGGCAATATGGTGATCGACATCGGCGGCGGTACGACCGAGATCGCGGTGATCGCCCTGGGCGGTATCGTGTCCGATACGTCGATCCGCGTTGGCGGCGATGAGATCGATCAGGCGATCGTGACCTTCCTGCGCAAGAACTACAACCTGTTGGTGGGCGAACCCACCGCGGAGGCGATCAAGATACAGATCGGCTCGGCAGCCCCGGTGGGTGAAGAGCGCGAAATGGACGTCAAGGGTCGGGATCTCGTATCGGGGATCCCGAAGACCGTGCGTATCCACTCTGAGGAGGTCCGCGAGCACATCCAGGAACCTATCCAGCAGATCGTCGAAGCGGTGCGGCGCACGCTCGAGATAACGCCTCCCGAGCTCGCTAGT
>CANPVY010000183.1 GCA_947581845.1 uncultured bacterium
GTCCGCCGCGGACCCTTTCGGGTTCGGGCATTGGTGTGCGTTCGCTGGCCTCTCACCGGAAGGCCACGCCGATGACGCAGCCCCCGGTAGCTGCCGATGTCCATCAGACGCTTGATGTTCATCGACACTTCCGTCCGCAGCGCCCCCTCGACTTTGAACTTGTTCTCGATCACGCGGCGGACCTTGCTGACGTCCTCGTCCGAGAGCGCGTGTATCCGCGTGTCAGGATGCACCCCCGTCTCGGCGAGGATCTTGCGCGCGCTCGAGAGGCCGATCCCGTGCAGGTAGGTGAGAGCCACCTCGACGCGTTTGTTGCTCGGCAAATCAACACCGGCGATACGCACCATCGCTTCTAACCCTGCCGCTGCTTGTGCTTGGGGTTACGTTTGCAGATGACCCGGACAACGCCACGTCGCCGGATCAGCTTGCAATGCTCGCAGATACGCTTAACGCTCGACCGTACCTTCACTTAGCGGATTCTCCAGTTTTCCAGGCTAACCTATTAAGCTATCCAGCCTGTCCTGATTATCAATGCCGCTGCCCGCTGCTGGCGGCGGCAGGCGCCGGGCCGAAAACGCATGTTTTCCGCTCACTTGTACCGGTATGTGATCCGCCCTCGCGTCAGGTCGTAGGGCGACAGCTCCACCTGCACCTTGTCCCCCGGCAGGATGCGGATGTAGTGCATGCGGATCTTGCCTGAGATATGCGCCGTGATCTCGTGACCGTTCTCCAGCTCCACCCGGAACATCGCGTTGGGCAGCGCCTCGACCACGGTCCCCGTCATTTGGATCGACTCTTCCTTCCCCACTGAGCCGTCCTCTCCTCAGCCTGCTCTCGACGGCACCACCGTGAGCACGCGTGGGCCCTCACTGGTTACGGCAACGGTGTGCTCGAAATGAGCCGAAACCTTTCGGTCGGCTGTCACGACCGTCCACTCATCTCCGAGTGTCTCGATCTCCCGACGTCCCAGGTTGAACATGGGCTCGATGGCGAGCACGAGACCCGGCTGCAGGCGCAGGCCCTGTCCTCGCCGCCCGTAGTTGGGGACCTGAGGTTCCTCGTGCGGTCGGCTGCCGATCCCGTGACCGGTCAGCTCCCTGGGCACACCGTATCCGGCTTGCAGCCCGACACTCTCGATCGCTGCGCTGATGTCCCCGATGTGTCCTCCAGGTTGCGCCGCCTGCACCCCTACGTCCAGTGCGTTTCTGGTCACGTCGAGAAGTCGCCGCACGTCGGGAGCGATATCGCCTACGCAGAACGTCACAGCGCCATCGCCATAGTAGCCTTCGTAGCAGACGCCGACATCCACGCTGACGATGTCGCCTTCCCGCAGCACGCGATCGCGCGAGGGTATGCCGTGGACGACCTCATGATTGATGCTAGTGCAGAGTGTGGCCGGGAAGCCGTACAGCCCCTTGAACGCGGGCCTCGCGCCATCGTGGGCGCGGATGCGGGATTCCGCCCACTCATCCAGATCCGCAGTGGCCACCCCGGGTCGAACGAGCCCACCTATCTGATCGAGAACGTCCGCGACGATCTCGCAGGCACGCGTGATCAACTCGACTTCCTCACCCCTCTTCAGCGTGATCACGAGCAGTCAACGACAGTGAGGAGCCTGCGATACACGTCATCTACCGACCCGACCGCCTCCAGTTCGTAAAACGGGGTTGGGCTGTTTGCATACCACTGCAGCAACGGTGCCGTGCTCTCACGGTAGACACGCAGCCGATTGCGCACTGTCCCCGCTTCGTCGTCTTCGCGTGTCTCCAGGCGGCCACCACATTGCTCACACACCTCGCCAGCCGCCGACGGGTCCAGACTCACATTGTAGACCGCGCCACAGGCGACGCAGACCCGGCGTCCTGCGACTCGCCGTATCAACTCTTGCTCGGGAGCATCGAGGTAGAGCACCGCGTTCAGTTCTATCCCGTGCTCGGCCAGCAGGGCCTGAAGGCCTTCGGCCTGGGTGACGGTGCGCGGAAATCCGTCGAGAATGAAGCCGTGGGCTGATGGCGAGCCCAGGGCATCGCGGACCAAGTCGAGGACGACAGCGTCAGGAACCAGCTCGCCTTCGTCCATGTACCGCTTGGCTTCCCGGCCCAGCGGTGTGTCGTTGCGCACCGCCTCCCGCAGGATATCTCCGGTTGCGAACTTGGGGATCCCGCACCGCTCGGCCAGGCGGTCGCCCTGGGTGCCCTTTCCGACGCCAGGAGCTCCCAAGATCACGATGCGCATCCTGCGCCGGCACCAGTGCGAATTGAGCTTCGGAGGCCAATCACATGTACCTCTGCCGACCGCGGTACTTCACGCGACCCTTCTTCATGAAGCCCTCGTAGTGACGCAGCAACAAGTGCTGCTGCATCTGCTGAACCGTATCCAGTGCCACGCCCACCACGATCAGCAGCGCCGTGCCGCCGAAGAAGAACAGCCGAATATCGAACCACGCGAAGATCAGGAAGGGCACGAGCGCGATCGCCGCCAGGAACAGCGATCCCGGCAGGGTGATTCGTGTAAGAACGTAGTCGATGTACTCGGCTGTCCTTGCGCCCGGTTTCACGCCGGGCACGAAAGCGCCCTGCTTGTTGAGGTTCTCGGCGAGATCGACCGGATTGAATATGATCGCAGTGTAGAAGTAGGTGAAGAAGACAATGAGCACCGTGTAGGTGAGATAGTACAGCGTGTTGCCCGGCTGGAAGAGATCCGACAACGTACGCAGGACTGTCACGTTCGAGAACGATGCGATCGTTCCCGGGACGACGATGATCGACTGGGCGAAGATGATCGGCATCACGCCGGCTGAGTTGACGCGCAGCGGTATGAAGGACTTTTGCCCCTCGCGGATCCGTCCTCGCCCCACCACCTTCCTCGGGATTTGAACGGGGATCTTGCGTGCGGCCATGGTGACGGCGACCGTGCCGGCGATCACGCCGATCATCACAGCCAGCAGGGCGGTCAGCTTGAAAGCGCTGATCGTGCCGACGCTAAGGGCCTCGAAGGTCCGGGCGACCGCGTTAGGGAATCCTTCCACGATCCCAAAGAAGATCAGCAGCGACATCCCGTTGCCGATACCGCGCTCGGCGATCTGTTCACCG
>CANPVY010000184.1 GCA_947581845.1 uncultured bacterium
CGATGAGCTTCCGGAACAGGCGTTCTACATGGTCGGTGACATGAACGAAGTCGTCGACAAGGCGAAGGAGCTGTAGCGTCAGCAATGGCAGTTCCAGGCAGCGGTCGAACCTTCAGCGTCTCGGTGATCTCGCCGGAGCGGAAGCTCTTCGAGGGTGAGGCGAAGTTCGTGGTCGTGCCTGCCTTCGATGGTGAGTTGGGGATCCTCTACAGCCACGCGCCGCTGATGGCGCTGTTGGGGAAGGGCCCGCTGCGGATCGAGACGACGGCAGGAACGCGGCGCTTCCAGGTGTCAGGCGGCTTCGTGCAGGTCCTCGAGAACGAGGTGTCGATAGCCAGTGAACAGGCCGAGGAGGCCTGACCAGCAGCCGGTCAGTCGGCCTGCCGGGGACGCTCGAGCCCGTAGGTTCGGATCTTACGGTACAGCGTCTTCGGTGAGATCCCGAGGGTGTCCGCTGTGCGCCCCTGATGCCAGTTCTCGCGCCGCAGCACGGCCTCGATGTGCGCCCGCTCCAGCTCCTCGAGTGAGATGCCCTGTCCGAGCAGGGCGGCGACACCCTCTGAACGGCGGACCTGGCTGAGATCTCGCGGCAGGTCCTCAGCTCGGATCTCCTCGCCGGCGCGCAGGAGTGCCAACCTCTCCATCACGTTCTTCAATTCACGCACGTTGCCCGGCCACGTGTAGGCCAGCAACGCCTCGAGTGCCTCATCGGTCAGCTCGGGAGGATTCACGATCGCCTGCTGCTTGAGGAAGTAGCGTGCGAGGACAGGGATGTCCTCGGGATGCTCTCGCAGGGGTGGGATGTGGATGTGCAGCGTGTTGATCCGGTAGTAGAGGTCATCGCGGAAGTTGCCCTCCGCCACCTCGCTCTCGATTTCCCGGTTGGTCGCCGCCAGCAGCCGGATGTTGGTGCTCACCTTCTGGGTGCCGCCAACGCGGAAGAACTCGCCCATCTCGAGCGCCCTGAGCAGCTTCGACTGGAGTCGAGGCGCCAGTTCGGCGATCTCGTCCATGAACAGCGTGCCGCCGTCGGCCAGCTCGAACAGCCCGAGCTTGCGCGTCATGGCGCCGGTGAAAGCGCCGCGCTCGTGGCCGAACAGCTCCGACTCCAGCAAGTTCTCCTGAATCGCCGCGCAGTTGATGTCGGTAAGTGGTCCATCGGCCCGCGGCGAGAGGCGGTGGATGGCGCGCGCCACCAGCTCCTTCCCGGTCCCGCTCTCGCCGGAGATCAGCACGGGGTGTTCCGAGCCCGCGACCTTGCGGGCGAGGTCGAGCACCGCCTCGATCGCCTGACTGGCCGTGATGATCTCTGGGAACTCCTCGCGGCGCGAGAGCCGCGTCTGCAGCCGTACGTTTTCCTGGGCGAGCTGGCGTTTCTCGAAGGCGCGTCGGACCAGCATCTCCAGCTCGGCGACCCGGCAGGGCTTGGTGACATAGTCGTAGGCGCCCAGCTTCATCGCAGCGATGGCGGTCTCGACGGTACCGTTGCCGGTGACGATAACGACCTCGGGTGGCGCGTCGAGTCCCACGGCCTCGCGGAGCACGCCGATCCCGTCCACCTCCGGCATGACCAGGTCCACGAGTGCCACGTCGAAATCCTCGGCCTTGAGTTCATCGATGGCGGCGCGCCCGTCATGAGCCACCACCACGTCGAACCCGCGCTTGCGGAGCTGCGTTTCGAGGATCCGCGCCAGGTTCCGCTCGTCCTCGGCCAACAGGATCTTGATCGCTGTTTCAGCCACGCCTCATCACCCCTGTTCGGTTGCGCCGGTTGCGCCGTCGTCTTTCGGCTCCTCGCCTCGGTAGACCGGCAGCACCACGCGGAAGTTGCTACCGACACCGATCGTCGAATCCACCTCGATGCGGCCGCCGTGCTCCTGAATGATTCCATAACATATGGACAGTCCGAGACCTGTCCCCTTGCCCGGGAGCTTCGAGGTGTAGAAGGGTTCGAAGATCTTGGGGAGGTCCGACTGGGGGATGCCGCACCCCGTGTCGATGAACGAGATACCCAACTCACTCTCGTCGGCGTGGATGACCTCGGTGCGTACCCTCAGCTCACCGTCGTCCTCCATCGCGTCGAGCGAGTTGAGTGCGAGTGCCACGAAGACCTGCACCAACTGCTCCGAGTTCGCCCAGACCAGCGGGAGGTCATACACGTACTCACGCTGGACCCGTATCTTTTTGAAGCGGTCGTGGTGCTGGAGAAGCTTGAGTGTCTCCTCGACCGTCTCCTGAACGTCCACGGGACCCTTCTCGCTCGGCGGCGGACGGCTGAACGCCAGCAGGTCGCGGGCGATCCGCTTGCAGCGCTCGACCTCGGTCTCGACCATGGAGAGCAGCTCGGCCTGCTCCGAGTACTCGTCGACCATGTCGTGAACCGCCTCCACACTGGCGGTGATGGTTGCCAGCGGGTTGTTGATCTCGTGCATGACGCCCGCGGCCATCTGGCCGAGCGCCGCCAGCTTCTCGGCGTGCGAGATGCGCTCGGCGATCCGCTTCTGTTCGGTGACGTCCTCACCGATCGTGATGACGTGTGTCACTTCGTCGGTACCGGAGACGTGCATCGGCACCTTGGTCAGACGGTAGTAGCGACGCTCTCCGGAGGCCGTCGACTCGACCTCGTAGCGTTGGATCTCGTCGGTCACGAATACCTCTTCCAGTTCCTGCCGCATTCGCTCTTCAGGTTGCCGGTACAGCACCTCGAAGACCGACTTGCCGATCGCATCCTCGCGAGCCACGCCCTGTGTGCCGGTCTCGCGTTTCCGGTTCCAGGCCACAATCCGGCAATCCTTGTCGACCACGTAGAGCCCCACCGGCAGCGCATCGACGATGTGGCCCATGAGTTCCTGCGCTGACTTGAGATCCCGGAGCTGCGCCTCGTGATCCGCCTGCCGCTGGCGGGCGCGCAGTAGCGTCACGGTCACGCGTAGCAGCTGCGCCACCGACGCCACATCGGGCAGGATGTCCTCGTCGGACTCCACGACCCAGACGGCCCGCTCAGACTCCTCCAGGGCCAGTGGCCAAACCAGCTGCGAGCGGCTTGCCGGGGAGAGCCGCGACACCCCGGCCAGACCACCTTCCCGCACCAGCGGCCCGGGCAGCGAGTCGGCCCACTCCGCCACCTGCTGGCTCAGCGCCTCGGCGTCGAGGCCGTCGGGATAGGCCGCCAGCAGTGCAGTCTGGCCGCTCGACCGCAGCCAGAGCGCCGAGCGGAGCTTGAGGCCGGCGCTGACCGGGGCCAGAGCGTGGCCCAGGTCACACTCCGCCGAACCGAGTACAAAATCACCGATTCGGCGGAGCAACTCCGCGGTGCCGGAGTCTGTGCCGATGGGTGAACGACGCTCCATCTGATTCATCGCAAGGGGGGAGCAGCGAGGGGTGACCGTAAGTTAGGGGGCCGGTTGGGCGCTGACAAGGGGTGAGACGCCTTCTTCGGTCAAAATGTCCTTGGAGATCTAGTCAGGCTGACCGATTCGGGCGGTCGAACCGCCTCATGGGCAGCTATGGGTCACGTCTGTAACGTGCCTTCCTACAACGAGTTATCCGAATGAGGCACGATCGGCACACCGCTTGCTCATGAGGTGTTCGGCCGGGCGGTGTGGGCCTGTGCGGGGTTGGGTGCCCGGGATTGAAAATCGGCGTTCGGTGTGGGTTTTCCGGAAGTACGACGAGTGATGCCGGTGGTCGTTCGATCGCAGGTCGGTCCGCTTTGTTGAAAACAACATAGGCAAGGACATAGGGGGGAGGTCAGCGGGCGCTGTGATCGAATGACCCCGGCTCGAGATAGAGCCCCGGGGTAGGCTTGTGTGACTGAGCTCAGTGAAGCGTCTGACTTGGCGGGAGTCGGCGCCAGCCTGGCACACAGCCTCCCGGGGTTTTTTTTGCTCGCAGGTGACAGATCGGCCGTAGGGAACATATGATATCGGCGACGGCCTCGGCGGGAACCTGGTTGGCTGGAGACCCGTATGGCAGGAACCCAGAATAGTGTGGTGGAACCGCGGGGAGCTCTGGCGCGCCTGCGCGACCCGGGAACCTGGCGCGGCCTGGCCGCCATCGCCGCGCTGGGTATCCTGACCGTCGTAGTTGCCGCCAGCTACGCGGTCGAGCCGCAGAGTCCGCGTGATCTGCTCGATCGGCTCACGCTGCTGGTGGATCGCGAGGCGTACGGCCCGCTGCTGCGGCAGGCGGAGCGAGCTCGGCTGCGGGCCGAGCGTGCGGAGGCGGCGGGGGAGGACAGCCTGGCAGCGGCCCTGCGTTGGGAAGCGGCGCGGACGTTCGAGCGTGCAGGCGCGGTTGCCCCGGGACCTCGGGAGGAGATGGCAGCGAACGATCGGGTCGCCGATGCCTATCTGGCGCTCGGCTGGCGGTATCTCGAGCGCGGCCGCGGCGGCAGGTTCGGCATCGGCAGGCGCCGCGAGGCGCTCGAGGCGGCGGAGCGCACGGCGGCCTGCGTGGTCGGGGTGGCACCGACGCAGCGTCGGTCGGAGATCAACGCCTTTGTGCAGGTGCTGGAGGACGTGCTCGACCGCCCGTTGTCGGGGAGCTGCCCGCGGTGAGCGCGCGCAGCTCTCGAGTCTGGACTCCGGCGAGTGCTGCTGGGG
>CANPVY010000185.1 GCA_947581845.1 uncultured bacterium
TGTCTGCCGGTTGGGTGCCGGCGTGAGCGATTGCGCGGTGTAGCGCGAGTGATTATCATGGTTGAGAACAGATCTCAGCCCTGACCCAGCTGACCGGAGGCCCAGCGCTCCCGTCGATGTGCCCGTCCAGTCACACCGATCCTGCGACCCCCCGCGTCACGACTCGGCCGCCGCACGGCTGTGCGCTCCTGCTGATGGATCTCTTCCGCAGCTATCTGCATCAACAGCGGCTGCCCTTGACGCGCCAGCGTGAGGTGATCGCGATGGCCCTGTTCGAGAGCGGCGAGCAGCTGTCGGTGGACGATCTTGCCGACCTGTTGCGCGAGCGGGGTGAGCACGTAGGTAAGGCCACCATCTATCGGACGCTGAGCTTACTCGTGCAGGCGGAGCTGGCCGGGGAACTGAACTTTGGAGAAGGGTTCAAGCGCTACGAGCTGCAAGCGGGCGAGGCGCGGCACGATCACTTGATCTGCACGAGCTGCGGTCGGGTAACCCGCTTCGTCCAACCCGCTGTGGACGAGTTGCAGGCGCAGATTGCCGCGGAACTCGGCTACACGGTGCAGGGCCGTCGGCTAGAGATCTTCGGTCTTTGCAGGGAGTGTCAGGCGGCGCTTCGGCAGCCCAGGAGCGGAGGCGACGCGAGCGCAGCTGAGGAAGCGGCTGGGGTCGAGATCGGTGAGGAAGGAGGTTGAGGAGTCCGGGAGCCGTGTGGCGGACCTACGGCAGATTTTGCTTGGTGCGGCTGGTCCGATCGGGGGATCGGGGTGGCGCTTTTTCTTTCGCAAGGGAGCGGGAGCCGAATGAATGAGCACGAGCGACTTGTTGGTCTATTGACGGAGCGTTCCTTTCGGATTGGAGATTTCACTCTCGCCAGCGGCCGCAAGAGCCGCTACTACGTGGACGCCCGAACGACGACGCTGTCTGCCGAGGGGCAGGCGCTGATCGGCGCGCTAGCGCTGCAGGTGCTGGATGAGGCCGGTCTCGAGCCTGACGCCGTGGGCGGCCTCACGATGGGGGCGGATCCCATCGCCTACGCTATGGCGCACCGGAGCTTCCTGGATGGGCGACCGATCCAGGCGTTCACCGTTCGCAAGCAGGCGAAGGAGCATGGAGTGGGTCGGCAGATCGAGGGCTGTCTGGAGTCGGGCCAGTCGGTCGTAGTGATCGAGGACACGATCACTACGGGAGGCTCAGCACTGAAGGCGTGTCAGGCTGTGGAGGCTGCGAACGCCCGGATCCTGGCCATCTTGGCGCTGGTGGATCGTGAGGAGGGCGGGCGCGAGAGTCTTGAGCAAGCGGGCTATCGAGTGGTGAGCCTGGTCAAGCTGTCGGAGCTCCGTGAACGTGCAGGAGATACGGAGTGATGGCTGATCTCTGCTGGGAGCGGTGGCCTTTGCTCACAGAGGTGCTTATTATTGCGATCCTTCGTCGTTGCCGATGGCCCCACGGAACGTCTCACCTAACTCTGGATCCGGTCCATGCTGCGCAGCGTACTGCTTTATCTGAGTGAACAGAAGCGACTGCAGGAGTCCATACTGCGGCTCAAGCTCGCCCGGAAGTTATCGCGGCGTTTCGTTGCAGGTGAGTCGCTTGACGAGGCGATCCAGGTCACCCGGGACCTGAATGCTCGGGGTATGGATGTAACGCTGGATCATCTGGGCGAGAGCGTGGAGCACGAGGACCAAGCATATCAGGCTACCGACGACTATATCGCGATCCTCGAACGGATCGACAGCGAGAAGGTGAGGACAGGGATCTCGATCAAGTTGACGCAGATCGGGCTGGCCATTGACCACGATCTCTGCCGCAGGAATCTACGGCGCATAGCGGAGGCTGCGCGCGACCACAGCAGATTCGTGCGGATCGACATAGAAGGCTCTGATTACGTACAGTCCACTCTCGACCTCTTCCACGGGCTGGCTGAGGAGTTCAAGAACTTAGGAGCGGCGGTTCAATCGTACTTGAGACGCACTGAGGCCGATGTTCGCGAGCTTGCTGCCCGTGGCGCTTCCGTCCGAGTGTGCAAGGGCGCGTACAAAGAGCCGCCGGAGCTTGCGTTCCAGAAGAAGAGGGAGGTTGACGCCAGCTACGTAAGACTGCTGGAGATACTGATGGGGTCGGAGTCGCCACTCGCCGTGGCCACGCACGACTCCCGCATGATCGAGGCAGCGAAGCGCCTGATGGGCGAGCACTCGAACCGCCAGGCGCCGGTCGAGTTCCAGATGTTGTATGGGGTTCGCCGTGATCTGCAGGCCCGCTTGGTCGAGGAAGGGTATCGGATGCGGATCTACGTGCCCTATGGCACCGAGTGGTACCCCTATTTCATGCGCCGCATGGCGGAACGGCCAGCCAACTTGCTGTTCGTCCTCAGGGCCATGAAGGGCAAATAGGGTCAGCGGATACTCGCCAGCTCGGCCGGCTCAAGGGCGAGGTCGAACACCTCTGCGAAGCTTCGCGCGACGGCTTCAGCGGCCTCGACGATGCTCTGGGTGCGGCCGGTTTCTCGCTGCACCGACGTCATCTTCACCGCCTCGATCCCGCAGGGGATGATCAGATCGAAGTCGGCCAGATCGGTGCTGACATTGAGGGCGAATCCGTGCGACGTGACCCAGCGGCTCACGTGCACGCCGATGGATGCGATCTTGCGATCCTCCACCCATACGCCGGTGTAGCCTGGAACCCGGCCGCTGGTGATGCGGAAGCTCTTCAGCGCCTCCACCAATACCTCTTCCAACCGTCGCAAATACCAGTGCAGGTCCTTCTTGTGCCGGCCCAGATCGATGATGGGGTACCCGACCAGTTGGCCCGGGCCGTGGTAGGTCACGTCTCCGCCGCGCTCGACTTCGTGGAGTTGTACGCCCAGGCTGGCCAGCAGTTCGGTCGGCGTCCTCACGTTTGCGGTGCGCGCGCCCCGTCCCAGTGTAATCACGCGCGGGTGCTCGAGCAGGATCAGCAGGTCGTCGGTCAGTTGTCCGCTTGCGCGCGCCTGTGCCAGCCGACGCTGAAGCACGAGGGCCTCGCCGTAGTCGGTGAGGCCCGGTAATCGGAGCAGTTTGCAGATCCTCTCCGCTGTCAATCTAGCTTGGTCTCCCGCGTGCTCAGATGTGGATGGGCCGACCCAGCGTGGCGAGGGCCGCTTCCATCAGGCTCTCAGCCAGCGTCGGATGCGCGTGCACTGTGCTGGCCAACTCCTCGACCGTCGACTCCAGGGCGCGTCCCAGTCCCGCCTCCGCGATGAGCTCGGTCACATTGTGGCCGACCATGTGCACGCCGAGTACTTCCCCGTACTTCGCGTCGGCGACGATCTTGATCATGCCGTCCGGAGCGCCAGCCGTGAGCGCTCGGCCGTTGGCGCTGAGCGGGAACTTACCGACCTTCACATCGTGGCCATCCTCACGAGCTTGCTTCTCCGTGAGCCCAAGGCTGGCGACTTCCGGATGGCAGTAGGTGCAGAAGGGGATGTTGTGCCGATCCACAGGGTGCGCCGCTACACCGGCGATGTGCTCGGCGGCGACTATACCTTCGTGCGAGCCCTTGTGGGCCAGCATCGGCGGTCCGGCGACATCCCCGACGGCGTAGATCCCGTCGGCCGTCGTCCGATTGAACTCGTCGGTCTTTATCCAGCCCTGATCGTCCAGCTGTACGCCAGCGCCCTCCAGGCCAATGTCCTCGACGTTCGGCGTCCTGCCGACGGCCATGAGCAGGAGATCGCATTCAATCATCTCGTCGCCGCCAGGCCCTTCGACGGTGACGTTCAGCTGGGTCTTGAATTTGTCGAGCGCTTTGACCGCCGTGTCCTTCTTGATCGTCACCCCGCGCTTTTTGAACGATCGGCTCACGACTCCAGCGATCTCCTCATCCTCGGTCGGCAATACGTGCGGAAGCATCTCGACGATCGTGACCTTGGCGCCGAAAGCGTTGAACACGTCGGCGAACTCCATCCCAGTGGAGCCGGCTCCAACGATTAGGATTCTCTCAGGCAGCCTCTTGAGCTCGAGTGCCTCGCGACTGGATATCACACGTTCACCGTCGAACTCGAATCCGGGGAAGGTCTTGGGCCGCGATCCGACGGCGATGATGATGCTCCTGGCGGAGATCAGCGAACTGCCTCCGGCCTTCAGGTTGACCTCGACTTGCATGCCGCCGGCCAGCCGACCGCGTCCGAAGATCGGCATGACACCGTTCTTATCGAAGAGGTACTTGACTCCCTTGGTCAGCCGATCGCTGACCTGACGGCTGCGGTTAACCGCTGCGCCGATGTCGAGCTCATAGCCGCTGATCCTGACACCGAAGTCAGCGGCGTCGTCCTTCACGCGGCGAGCCAGGCTGGCGCTCTCGAGCAACGCCTTAGCCGGTATGCAGCCCCAATTCAGGCACACGCCACCGAGTCCGCCCTCGCGTGACTGGGACTCGACACAGGCGACGTCCAGCCCTAGCTGGGCGGCACGGATCGCGGCCACGTAGCCACCCGGTCCGGCGCCCAGGACGACCAGGTCGTACGGGTCCTTTATGCCTTCCGCCTTCGTAGCCAAGTCTCACCCCGCAGTCTGAGTTGGAAGAGGATCTGCGGCTGAAAAACTAGAGGATGCGCAAGACCGCGCAACTAAGCGGGCGCCCTGATCGCGTCGGCGCTGCCCGGCTTCTAGAGGACCAGATGCAACGGATTCTCGAGCATGCGCCTCAGCGTGGCCAGAAACTCGGCCCCCATGGCTCCGTCCACTGCCCGATGATCGCAGGAGAGCGTCACGCGCATCCGGGAGCGGATCTCGATCGCGCCGTTCACCACTACCGGTTTCTCTCGGATCGCTCCCACCGCCAAGATGGTCGCTGCGGGTGGGTTGATGACGGCGGTGAACTCATCGATATCGTACATTCCGAGATTCGAGATGGTGAACGTCGCACCTTGATACTCCTCGGGCGCCAGTTTCTTTGCTCGCGCCCGCGCGATCAGCTCACGGCTCTCCGTCGAGATCTGACGCAAGCCCTTGGCCGCTGCATCTCGCAGTACCGGCGTGATCAAGCCGTCGTCTATGGCTACGGCGATTCCGATGTCCACGCGCGTGAATCTGCGGATGTGGTCCTCGGCGAAGGCTACGTTGACGCTCGGGTGCTCCAGCAGGGCCTGCGCCGCGATCTTCACCAGGATCTCGTTGATCCCGATCTTCAGCCCGGTCTCTTCCAGCGACTCGTTGAGTTCCGATCGCAGCTCGGACACACGCCCCATGTCGATCTCGGTGGTAAGAAAGAAGTGGGGCACCGGTCCGAGACTCTGCGCCAGGTTGCGCGCGATGGCCTTGCGTAGTTGCGAGAGCTCGACACGCTCGTAGGGCGGCTCCGGCCCGAGCTCTGTGCTAACCGCCTTGAAGGCAGGCGCGCCGCCGGTCGCTGCCGCCTCTATGTCACGCTTGATGATGCGACCGCCGGGACCACTGCCACCGACAAGACGCAGCTCGATTCCGCGTTCCTGCGCCATGCGGCGGGCCAGTGGAGAGGCCTTGACCCTGCGGGCATCGGGCGCCTGCGCCGCAGGCTCCTCGACCGGCTCGGCCTGCTCCTGCGCGGCGGCTGCTGGGCTCGCCGTCTGTAGTGGGCTGGTCGGCTGGGGTGCGGGTACGGCCTCAGCCCCGGCGGCCTTCTGGGACTCGGCCGCCTCCTCGCTGGGCGCGGCGTGCGCTTCGGCCTCGGCGAGTATGGCGGAGATGTCCTCGTCCTCGCTGGCGATGACGCCGAGTAGTGTGCCGGTGGGCACGGTGGCATCTTCGGGCACGAGGATATTCCTCAATATCCCCGAGCCCATCGCCTCGATCTCCATGTTCGCCTTGTCGGTCTCCACCTCCAGCAGCACATCGCCGGACTCGACGGGGTCGCCCTCCTTCTTCAGCCAGTGGAGTACGCGACCCTCCTCCATGGTCGGCGACAGCTTCGACATCACGACACGCGTGGCCATCTGTTACTCCTGATAACAGACCTGGCGGGCTGCAGTCACGATGTAGTCCGCCTGGGGGAACGAGATCTGTTCGAGGTCACGTGAATACGGTTGTGGCGCATCGGCGCCCGTCACCCGCAGGATGGGTGCATCGAGGTCGTCAAACGCTTCGCGCTGGATGTCGTCGACGACTTGCGCCCCGATCCCGCAGACCGGCCAGCCCTCCTCGACGATGACGCAGCGATTCGTCTTGCGCACCGACTCGATAATGGTGTCCGTGTCCATCGGCCGCAGGGTGCGCGGGTCGATCACCTCGGCCGATATGCCGTGCTGCTGCTGCAAGATCTCGGCAGCCTTGAGCGCCGCATGCAACGGGCGTGAGTGGGCGACGATCGTGACATCGCTGCCCGATCGCTTGATGTCAGATACGCTCAAGGGGATAAGGAAGTCCTCATCTTCCGGCACGTCGTCCTTCATGGCGTAGAGGAGCTCGCCTTCCAGGAAGACGACCGGGTCGTCGTCGCGGATGGCGGTTTTCAGCAGCCCCTTGGCATCGCGCGCGGTGGCCGGGGCGATCACCTTCAGGCCGGGCACATGTGCATACCACGCATCCAGGGCCTGGGAGTGGGTCGCGGCCAGCTGATTGGCGGCGCCGCTGGGGCCGCGAAAGGTGACCGGGATCTTGAATTGGCCGCCGGACATGTAGCGCATCTTGGCCGCCGCGTTCACGATCCCGTCGATAGCGAGGAGTGCGAAGCTCCAGGTCATGAACTCGATCACCGGGCGCAGGCCCACCATGGCCGCGCCGACGCCGAGGCCTGTGAAAGCGAGTTCGGCGATCG
>CANPVY010000186.1 GCA_947581845.1 uncultured bacterium
GCACGAGCTCGCCTGCTACGGCGCCGTCGACCTTGACGTCGAACAGATCACTGATTCCAGCTGCTTCCAGGAAGGCATCACAGTTCCGGCTCGACGTGACGACGGCCGTCTTGATCTCCTGGCTGCGGAGTTCTTTCACCAGGGTCACCGATCCCTCGTAGATATCCACGCCCTCGGTCTTGATGACCTCGCGCACCATTTCGCTCTTTCGATTCCCCAGCCCCCACACCGTTTCGCCGCCCGGCGGATCATCCGGACTCCCCTCAGGCAACTGGATGCCGCGCGACTGAAGGAAGTCACGCACGCCGTCCAGACGCGGCCTGCCGTCGACGAACAGAAGATAATCGGTACCGGCCTCGAAGGGTCGGAATGTTTCTCCCCGCTCCTCCGCTCGCCTCCATAGGAACTCGTCGAACATCTTCTTCCACGCCTCAGCGTGTATCTTCGCCGAAGCCGTGATGACTCCCTCCAGGTCGAAGAGCACGGCGTCGAACTTCTCGCGCGTGATTCGATCGGCGGCAGAGACCGCGGCGACAGGTATCTCCCGCCTGATCTCAACGGATACAGGCTGACCGACGAGGAGTCTGATTTGCTCCCCTTGGTGCTGGATGGCCAGTTCTGTGCCACTACGCAGAAGGTACGTGGTTGACTCCTGAGCGATGTCCAGCTCCAGGGTCTGGCCGCGGATGTTCAGCGCGAATCTGAGTCGGCTCCACCCTTCCGGCAGCTTGGGGTCGAAACTCAGACCTCCATCGTAGTCGCGCATGCCTGCGAAACCGTAAACGATCGCCATCCAGGTGCCGCCGATCGACGCGATGTGGGCGCCGTCGCGCACGTTTCCTCCGACATCCGCGAGATCCATGAGGACGCTGTAGCGGAAGTACTCGTACGCTTTCTCGGCGTAACCGATCTCGGACGCCAGGATGCTCTGGATACTGACCGAGAGCGACGAGTCGCCGGTCGTCAGAGGGTCATAGTAGTCGAAATTGCGCCTCTTCTCCTCCGACGAGAATTCGTCTCCGAGCAAAAGCATCGCCAGCACCACGTCCGCCTGCTTCACCACCTGGTGACGGTAGATGACGAGCGGGTGGTAATGGAGCAGGAGCGGGTAGTTCTCGGCCGGCGTGTTCGCGAGGTCCCAGACCTCTTTGTTCAGGAAGCTGTCGTCTTGCGCGTGGATGCCGAGCTCCTCGTCGAAGGCGAGGTACATGCTGTCCGCCGCCTTCCTCCATTCCAACACCTCGGATTCCTGCAACCCGGTCCTGTCCACGAGCGCCGCGAACCGTTCCGGCCTCTCGTCGCGCAGGCGTTCCACCGTCGCCGCCGCGTACCTCAGATTCTCCCGGGCCATGAGGTTCGTGTAGGTGTTGTTGTCCTCGACCGTCTCGTACTCGTCCGGTCCCGTGACGCCTTGAATGCAGAACCTGCCGCCATTTCGGTCGGAATAGAAACCGAGGTCGACCCATAGCCGGGCTGTCTCCACCAACATCTCAGCGCCGAAGTCCCAGAGAAACCACTCGTCTCCGGTGACTTCCACGTACTTCCTCAGCGCGTGCATGATGTCGGCGTTAATGTGGTACTGGGCCGTCCCCGTCGCGTAGTACGCCGACGCCTCCTCGCCGTTGATCGTCCGCCAGGGGAAGAGCGCGCCTCTGTGACCCACCTCCCGCGCTCGCTCCCTGGCTTTCGGCAACATGCTGTGTCGGAAGCGCAGTAGATTGCGCGCGATCCGCGGGGCCGTGTAGGTCAGGAACGGCAGGACATAGATCTCCGTATCCCAGAAGTAGTGTCCCTCGTAGGTCTGTCCCGTGAGCCCTTTGGCGCCGATACCCGTCCCCTCAGCCCTCGCGGAGGCCTGAAGTAGCTGAAACAGATTCCAGCGCACGCTCTGCTGTACCCTGAGGTCGCCGTCGATCTGCACATCGCTGCGCTGCCAGAAATCGTCCACGAAGCGGCGCTGCGCGGCCAGCAGCTCGTCGAGGCCCTGCTCGACCGCTCGGTCCAAGGTCCGCTCCGCGCGAGCACAGAGCTCGTCGGGTGAGGCGGTCCTCGAGGTGTGGTAGGTCATGTACTTGACCAGACGTATCGGCGTGCCGGGCCGCGCTTCCACGGAGAAGACCATCTTCGCGTGATCGTCTGAGCATTCGCTCTTGCGGTAGTGCTCAGACTCGGTCTCGAAGATGTGTTCGACCCCGCAGGCCAGGCTCATCCCGCTGTTTCTTGTGCTATGACTGAGCACCACGCGCTGGCCGTCTGTGTAGCTTTGCCCCGGCAGAAGAACCTGGCCCGTGAAGCCTCGCCCCGTACGCGGGTCAGCGTCAGCGACCGGCGCATTCGCCGGAACGATCATCTCGGACGAGATGACCACGGGCGCGCTGGCATCAAGCAGGCTGACTTCGTAGGAGATCGCGGCGAGATGGCGATGCTCGAAGGAGACGAGTCGTCTGGACGTTATCAGTACGCGCTTGCCTGCCGGTGTTTCCCACAGGATCTCTCGCTCCAGTACGCCGGACTGCATGTCGAGCGTCCGGTCGTAGCTGAGCAGGTTGGCGTAGGGGAGGAAGAGGGGCTCATCATCGACGTACAACTTGATGATTTTGCTGTCCGTCACGTTCAGCATGGTCTGCCCCGTCTTGGCGAACCCGTAGGCTTCCTCGCCGTAGACGATCGGCCACGTCTCATGGAAACCGTTCACGAACGTGCCGCTCTGGACGACGGGTGCGCTTTCCTCGAAGGCCCCGCGAATTCCCAGATAGCCGTTCGCCAGGGCGAATACGGTTTCCATCTGTGCCAGGAACCGGGGATAGAACCGGTTCTCGATGATACGCCACTCGTGGACGGGATAGGCGTATTCGGGTGCAGTCAGGCATTCACGGTGGAGCATAGCGGTACGTCTTGTGATGAGTCAGCCGGTTCTCGACCACCGGCAATATGCGCTATCCGCGGATGGTGGTGCAACGAGTTTCTCCTGGGCAGTGAATCGCGGCGCGCCGCGCGCTCGTAGTGTTGCGTAGAGCGTCCTCACGTGAGGCAGACAACCGTATTCGTGGCGATGGCGTCCAACAAGGTCGGGGCGGTGGGATTCCGGTTCTCTGCCCAGTCCTTTACCCCCACGCTGACTGGAGGGAGATCGTGAAGGCAGTGTGGGTCTGGGTGTCCCGCAGGTCTAGGGCCACGGTCATCGGGGCAGCGCTCTGCGCGCTCGCCATGCTCGGGATGGTGCTCGTGGCCGTCGAGGCCCTGACGGTCGCCCGCCTCGAAGACCCCATTCTGAACGCACCCACGCGGATCTACGCCCGCCCGTCCGTGCTCTATCTCGGTATGCGGCCGAGTCGCGAGCTCGTCGAGGATCAGCTGCGGCGGCTCGGCTATACGTCGACCAGCGGGCGGGCTGTCGAGCCCGGCGAGTATCGCCTGGGTTCGCGCGAGTGGCTCATCGGTCAGCGCGGCTTCCGCCATCATGACAAGCACGGTCCGGGCGGCACTGCGATCATCCGATTGGGCTACGATGGTCGGATCGCTAGGCTCGTGGATGGTGATCGGCAGAGCGTCACGTACGTGGCGCTGGAGCCCGAACTCATCGGCAGCTTCCTAGGCGCATCCAGGAAGGACCGTATCCCGGTTCGGCTATGGGATGTGCCGGACCACCTCGTGCAGGCGCTCCTCTCTATCGAGGACCGGCGTTTCTTCGAGCATCAAGGGCTCGACCTCCGCCGGATCGCCGCAGCCACGCTCGCCAACCTGCGCGCCGGGCGGGTCGTGCAGGGTGCCAGCACACTCACGCAGCAGCTGGCCAGGGGCCTTTACCTGAGTCCGCGGCGCACCTTCATCCGCAAGCTGCGCGAGACCGCCATCGCCCTCGCCCTGGAGCGACGATACAGCAAGGAAAAGATCCTCGAAGCCTACCTGAACGAGGTGTACCTAGGGCAGGAGGGCCGACTGGCGATTCACGGTGTGGGTCGGGCCGCGCAGTACTACTTCGGCAAGGATGTGAGTGCCCTCGATCTGAGCGAGGCAGCGACCCTCGCGGCACTGATCCGCGGCCCGAGCCTCTATTCGCCATTCCGTTCACCGGAGAGGGCAAGGTCGCGCCGAGATCTCGTGTTGAGTCGGATGCTCGAGTGCGGCGTGATCTCGGAGGAAGCCTACCAAGAGGCGCGTAGTGCACCGCTCGATGTAGAAGCTGCCCGCCAGCCGGCGCGCAGCGTCCAGTATTTCGTCGATCTCGTCGCAGAACAGCTGCAGGCCGACCACGGTCCCCAGGCGCTCGAGGGTGGTGGACTGGCCGTCTTCACGACGCTGGACCTGCAACTCCAGCATGCTGCGGAGGAGGCGGTGCGTAAGGGCCTCTCGCAACTCGAAGCTCGGTACCCCCACCTCGCGGGCCAGGACGCGCCGCTTCAGGCAGCGCTGGTCGCCCTCGATCCGCGCAGCGGTGAGATCCTCGCCATGGTGGGAGGCCGCGATTACGGAGAGTCGCAGTTCAATCGTGCGGCCAAGGCGCGCCGGCAACCGGGGAGCGCGTTCAAGCCCATCGTCGCGCTCGCCGCTCTCGCGCGCCGTGGTTGGGAAGACGATGCCGACGGTCGGCCTTTCACCCTCGCGTCCGTGCTGCATGACGAACGGCTCGTGGTACAGACCCCGGAGGGGCCGTGGGAGCCGGCGAACTACGACGAGCGGTTCCGCGGACCCGTCAGCCTGCGGGAAGCACTGGAGCGCTCACTCAACGTACCGTTCGCCAGGCTCGGCATGGAGGTAGGACCAACGCGCATCGTGGAGACGGCGCAGCATCTGGGAATCGGGGGCCCGCTCTACCCGGTCCCGAGCATCGCGCTGGGGTCGTCCGAGGTCACCCCCCTGGAGCTCACACAGGCCTTCGGGGTCCTCGCCGCCGGCGGGCTCCGTTTGGAGTCGCGCACCGTGTTAGCCGTGCTGGATCGTGACGCGAGCCTGCTCGAACGCAACGAGCCGGCCGGCGTGCGGGTGTATGATGCGGCGGAGGTCTATCTGGTGACCTCGGCGCTGCGGGGAGCGGTCGAGCGCGGAACCGGTCGCGGCCTGCGTGCACTGGGTTACCGCGGCGACGTGGCCGCGAA
>CANPVY010000187.1 GCA_947581845.1 uncultured bacterium
TTGTGGCCGTCGGATCACGCCGGCATCGCGGCGCGCCTGTACCTTTTCTAGGGTGAGGCGTTTCGCCCGTAGATGGTGACTGTTCCTCGATAAGTACTGCGGCAACAGGGAGCGCCGGCGCGTCTGCAGACGTCGGCGTTCCCTGTCTCTTTGCCACACCGCGGAAGCCCTTGCGCCTGCCACCGTTCGGGGCGGGCGTACGGGCGACCTCGTCCGGCAGCACCCCAGCGACCGGCCCGGTAGTCGATCATTCCATCGGGCTCGTCCGCAAGCTGAACCAACACGCGCTGGCAGAAGATACTGCTGTCGTCGAGGAAATCGGAGTGGAGATGCTGGCGGCCGTTGATCGAATCACGGCGGCTGCTGCCGTTTCAGAGGCCATCGAACCCGAATCACCTGCGAGAGTACAGCGCCCGGCAGCTCCGGCGTGAGATCGCTCGGGTCCTCGGGACACCGCATAGTCAGCTCTTGACTCCTGCTTGACCGCCCCATCTCACAGTACCTACGTTCGAATCGTGCCCCGGCCGGGGCAACGTCCCTACTTAGGAGGTGCAGCATGAGAGTACGGGAATTGTTATCCAGGAGACGTGTGGCCGTGGCCTACCTCGGCCTCGCGCTCCTGGCGGCGCTGGCGGTCGGGTGTACCGACGACTCGGTCACCGGCGTGGACGAGGCCCAGGTCCCGGACCTCGCGGCGGAGGAGCTGAGGGTCTGGCGCGGCGGCGGGGGTGTCACGGTGATGACCTGGAACGTGTATGTGGGTGCGGATCTCGAGAGCGTGCTCGGGGGTGCCCCGGTGGCTGACGCCTTCGAAGCCCTGCTGGCCGCCAATTTCCCCGAGCGGGCTAAGGCCATCGCGCGCCAGGTTGCACGCTTCCGGCCGCACCTGATCGGGCTGCAGGAGATCTCGAGGATCTACACCCAGACGCCCAGCGACGACGAGGTGTTCGGAGGGGATGATACCCCGGCGACGGATGAGTTTATGGATTACCTGAAGATCCTGCAGGGGGCGCTGGAGAGCCGTGGCCTGGACTACCGGGTGGCTGGGGAGGTCACGAACTTCAACGTCGAGATGCCCATGTTGACGGGCGAGGACCCGTATAATCCCGACGATTACGTTGATGTGCGGCTCGAAGACTGGGAGGTCGTGCTGGCCCGTGGCGATGTCGAGATTTCGAGGGTCGCTGAGGGCAGCTACTACTATAGGGTGATCGATCCCGGCACGGGAATTGAATTCCCATGCGGTTACGTGGCTGTGGAAGCCGCCGTCGGGCATAAGGCCTATCGGTTCGTGAGCACACACCTGCAGGCGCTGTGGGAAGGGATGGAAGAGGACCTTCTTGAGCTGCAGCTTGCGCAGGCCCAGGAGCTGGTGGGTTTGCTGCAGGGTGAGACGATACCGGTCATCGTGGTGGGCGACTTCAACAGCCGGGCCGCAGGCGGCGAACCGTACGAGCGTGAAACGTACAACTTCATGCTCGGCGCTGGTTACGTGGATACCTGGACACGAAACCTCAACCCCTTCGAGGGCGAGGGCCTGACGAACGCCCAGGGCTATTTTGACCTGACGGACCCGACGCGGGTCTTCGACCAGCGCATCGACTTCATCTTCGCCCGCAATGATATCCCGATTGGGAAGCAGCCGGCTATCGGCCCCGTCATCGCTACGGTGGTCGGCGACGCGCAGGACGACCGCGCCACGCCCACTGGTCTGTGGCCCTCGGATCACGCCGGCATCGTGGCGCGCTTGCACTTTCCGAGGGTGAAGGCTTCCCGGCAGTAGGTGGTAACCGTTCCTCCGCTGAATGCGGGGTGACAGGGAGCGCCGGCGTGGCTGTCCACGCCGGCGCTCCCTTTTGCCTTGGAGCACTTTAGTTATACCTGTCCAATAGGGCCCTACAACATAGCTTGGTTGATGCATCATACATCTGCAGCTTACGGCGAAGGCACGATGGGAAAGACGAATTCCCCGCGGATTACACGCCTCTCCTGGGGACGCCTCGAGGTCGAAGGCCGCGATGCTCCCTACAAGGATGCGAAGCTTTTCCCCGGAGGCTCCCGCGAGTGGAACTGGAACGAGACCGGCACACAGCACAGCCCGGGGATCCAGCCGGCGGATGTGGAGGACCTGCTGGAGCACGGGGCTACGGTCGTCGTGCTGTCGCAGGGGATGTACGGGCAGCTGCAAGTCCGCCCACAAACGCTGGCTATGCTAGAGGAAAGAGGCGTGGCCGCCCATGTGCTGCGGACCGAGGAAGCGGTTCGGCTCTACAACGCACTCACCGAGACAGAACGCGTGGGCGGACTCTTCCACACCACCTGTTAGCGTTGCCTCGCGAAGGCCTTGCGCCTCCCGCCGTTCAGCGCGAGCGTAGGGGCGACCTAGCCCGGCAGCGCCCCAGCGACCGGCGCCACCTGAGCGCCGCGTCGGCCCTGCCAGCACGATCGAGAGCCCGGGAAGGAGAATCGCATGCGCACACTCATCAACAAGATCCTGGCATTGCTCGGCGTGGTGGTCATCGTGGTGCCGTCGAGCCTGCAGGAGGAGTTCTGGGTTCTGTTCTTCGCCGATCTGGTCGGCATCGCCTTGATCACCGTGGGCGTCTGGGGCCTGGGCAGTCGCATTTTCCCTAATCGGCGGGTCTATGTCGGATTGCGATCCGAGGTCGATCATTTCATCGGCCTCGTCCGCAAACTGAACCAGCACGCCCTGGCAGGAGATACGACTGTCGTCGAGCAGGTCAGACAGGAGATGCTGGCGGCCGTTGATCGGATGACGGCGGCTGCCGGGCGTGCCGATGCTCTGCCGCAGGAGCGCAGTCTCGAATTTCCCAGATCTTCTTGACCGTAGCGGAGTCGGGTCTGGGTCGTCTGGCTATTTGCGCGGCCTAGGCCGTCGGTTCCGGCTTCGCCAGCGCGTCCCGCGCGGCTCGGTAGACCGCCTCTGTGGCTTCCAGCTTCGGCCATACGAGAACGCCTGACGAGTCATCAACGTACGCGACGCTGCGCATGCCGTTGAGCACGCAGGTGACGCCGGGCGTGCTGGCCGCTACCCACAGGGCTTTGCGCGATAGACTCTCGGATCGCCGGTGCTGTGGCAGCAGCGGATCGATCGCCGCGCTCAGCGCAGCGTTGAGAGCTTCCGACTTCTCGGAGGCTTGCCGGCGCAGCTCACGCAGCAAGTCCTCCAACTCGGGCAGGTAGCTGTCACGCCAATCAATCCAGCGCGCCGCCAGCCCACCCTCTAGCTGCTGGTCGAGCACCGTCACGATCGTGCGCACGGTGTAGAGGATCTGAGCTTCCACCTGAGACCAGTGTGCCAGTCCGACCAGCGACGGCTGGAGCGCCGTCAGTCGCTCGGCCAGGCGAAAGTACTCAGCGGGATCGAGACTGTCGGGGGCTGGCTGGAGCTGCGGCGCGATCTCGGCACGGAAGCTCGCCTCGAGATCGGCCACGCGCGCAACCTGCTCAGCGAAGTCGATGTCCGTATCCTCGACGGGCGCATCGGCGAGCCGTACGAGTGCGCCGACAGCGAAGGCGTTCAGCGGCCGATTGGCGAGCACGGCGATACCGGCGTTCTGCGCCGCCTGCAAGACGGTCTGGTCGCCGTCGGCCCCGTCCTTGCGCTCGAACACGGCGCCGCTCTCCAGCAGGTTGAGCGGGAGCTGAATGACGCGGAAGTGATGATCCGCCCCGGCCGCCTCATGCGCGGCGGCGAGCATAAGGGCGAGCGACGTCGCGTTACTGGCATGGGCCGGTGAGACCAAGGTGTTTGAGGAGACACCGTAGCCCGCCAGCTGTCCTTCCGTCACCTGGCTTTCTAGATAGGCGAACGCCGCCTGCAAGCGTCGATAGAACTCATCACGGGCCCTCTCCACTGGCACACCGCGGCGCGCGGCATCGGAGAGGAAGTACTCCGGGTTATGCAGCAGGCAGAAGTCGAGCGTTTCGAGCTCGAGCCGATCCAGTGATCTCTGCAGCTGATCATCGAGGAACTCGGGGTGGATGCAGTGCCAGAGTCCGTCCTCGTATTTCACCACTTCCGGGAAGCCAGCGCCGCGCGACTCACGCTCACGCGCCAGCTCGTACGTGGCGCCCTGCATGTATCCGATCTTGGAGACCACGACGAGTTCGTCACGGCCCAGTTCATCGGCATCTATCAGCTCGCGCAGCACACCGCCGATCAGACGCTCGCTGGCACCGTCGAGGTAGTTGGTCGAGGTGTCGACGAGGTTGACTCCGGAGCACAGCGCCTTCCGCAGCGCCGCACGGTGTGCCGACGACCCGTCGTGCGTGCGATAGCCGCCGAACCCCAGGCAGCTGACCGTGAGTCCGGTCGATCCCAGGGCGGCATAGCCCCGGCCATCGAAACGGGAGGCGTAGCGGCGTGTGCCCTCCGCGTCGGCGCGGCCCTCCAGCCGGATCGCGATGGTCGTTGCCGCCAGCGCCGTCGGGCCGGCGGCCATCGCCGCGAGTTGATCCGCCACGGCGGCCGGATCCGTCAGCGGCGCCTGGCAGGCGAAGTCGCGGCAGATGTAGAGGGCGGCGTTGCCGTCGACGCGGCCCTTGCCCTCGAGTAGCGGTAGCTCGTCGGTACCGTCAAGCGCCTCGGGGTCGAGGAAGGCCTGGATGCGGTTCGGCAGGTAGTGCCGCGCGACTTCGTGCCGCAGCGCTTCCAGATCGTCCGAGCCGTGCCTGCCCACGAAGGCGAGCTCCAGCGGACTCTCCAGCAGGAAGTCCACCACGCATAGGCTCTTGGCGAAGCCGCGCGGGTAGCGGGCGATCGTCGGGCCGTGGGCCTTGATCGCACGCGCCGCCGCGTGGCGCAGGTCCGGGCGATCGAGGTGATGAGCGATGCGCGCCAGCGCCGACGCGGTCACCGCGTTCGGGGACGGTGTGGCTCCGTCGGTGCCTTCCTGGTAGCGCATGATCAGCTGCTCGTGGTCGCGTGCGGTATTGAAGAACGCGCCGCTGTCTCGGTCGATGAAGTCCGCCAACGTGCGCTCCAGTAATCGCTCCGCCTCGCGCAGCCAGCGGACTGTGCCGCTCGCCTCGTAGAGATCGATGAGCCCCTCGCTCAAATACGCGTAGTCCTCGAGATAGCCGTTCAGGTGTGCCTTCCCCGCCCGATAAGTACGCAGGAGACCGCTGTCCTCCCGGGCCAGCGTGCGCAGAACGAAATCGGCAGCTCGCTCGGCGGCCTCCAGGTGGCGAGCCTCGCCCAGCACCCGGTGACCCTCAGCGAGCGCGCCGATCATCAGGCCGTTCCAGGCCGTGAGGATCTTGTCGTCGAGTCCGGGCTTCACGCGCTGCTGTCGAGCCGCGTAGACCTTGCGGCGTGCAGCTTCCAGCGTGCGCTCGAGCTCTTCCGGCGTGATGTCC
>CANPVY010000188.1 GCA_947581845.1 uncultured bacterium
CGCTTCGCCCCTCAGGCCCAGCCGCAGAGTCGCGAAAACCTTGTCCTCGCCCTCCGGCCGCAGCGGGTCACGGTGCGTGTGGCTCAGCGCCCTGACGCCCGCGCCGACCTCACCGTGGAAGCTGACGTCCTGCGGCCCCCCGCCCCGCAAGAGCTCGACCTCCCTCGCCAGCTCCTGCTTGATAGCTGCCACCCACTCCATCTCGGCCCGTGACAGCTGTCCCTCGCGCTCGGCCTCGAGAATCGCGGCGGCGATGTCCACGCGGCGATACGGCTGCACCAGTGGCGCAAGCCCGCCGAGGCGCCCACGGGCCACGAGCAAGTCCACGTACTCGTAGGCCCAGTGGCCCAGCTCCAGGTAGGCCGAGCCGAGGCCCTGCACCTCCCGCGGGTATCCCCGCTGCTCCCCAGGCGCCGGAGTCTGCGCCTGGGCGGGGACGGTCATTGCGGCAAGCAGTACCAAGGCAACGGTCAGACGATGCGACGAGCGAGTTACGGAACGGAACCGGCTGTGAGCGAGCAACGGAGTGGCCGAACTCGGACTGCAAGCAGATCGCCGTGCGGCGCCGGGGCTCAAGCCTGTCTCTAGCATGGCGCGAAAATACGGCGCGCTCCGGGACCAGGCCAGGAGGGGGCGTTCAGTTGATTCCGGACAGTTTACGGGATTCCACGCTGCTCCCGACGACCCGGGCTGCCGGGCCCCTCCAGGCGGCGGGGTCCGCTACGGCAGGATCTCGTCGACTGGGATCCTCACCTCGGGGAATGCCTGCGGCACCAGCTCATCACCCGGATCCGTCGCCCGGACGGAACGGTAGCCATCGCCGCTCGGCTGCCGGAAGGCATGAACCCGCCTGCCATCGAGATCTACCAGCCAGACCTCCGGCACAGCGGCCCGGGCGTAGAGCGGGAGCTTGACGTCGCGCTCCCACTCGAAGGACGTCTCGGCGACTTCCACCACCAGAAAAGTATCCCCGGGCCGGGGGTGTGCGCTGCTGTAGTAGTCCTGGCGCGGGCGCAGCAAGCACAGATCTGGCTGCAGCTCCGAGCGCTCGCTCAGCCGGATCGGGTTCTGTACACGCACGATCGCGCGTTCCTCAGGGATCTGCGTGAGCTTTCGAGTCAAGCGGTCGACACACGCCGAATGGCGACTCCCAATCGGGCTCATCTGGACGATCTCTCCGTCCAGAAGCTCGACCCGATCGTCCTCGCCGAGGATTCCCGCCTCGGCCATCCGGTAGTACTCGTCGACCGTGAACGGTCCTGTGCCCCGTCGTGTCGACACGAGGCACCTCCCCGGGCAATATCGCAACCTGCGCCGCGCAGCGGCAAGCGAGCACGCCGTCTCAGCACGAGCCTTCTCCCGCTCACGCGGCGGATGTTGTGCCCGCGCCGTCAACGCAGCTTCAACAGGCGGGAGTGTCCAGGTTCGCTAGCCTGCCCCTACATTGGATTGTGTGTTATCCAAAATGGCGCTATTTTGGATAACAACTTATCCAACATGGAGGTTCGACCGTGGCTGACCTTACCGTCCTCGCAAGAGAAAACCCCTGGTGGGCTGACACCCGCGCCCTGGATCGCGACCCCCAGATCCGCGCTGTGGATACAGCTCCTTTCGCCTGGCGACCGCCGTTCCCATTCACGTCCGATCCCCCCGCGGTGTACACGCTCCGCGGCCCCCGGCAGGTCGGAAAGACGACTCTCCTGAAGCTCCTGATCCGTGACCTGATCGCGGTACGCCAGCGGTCCCCGCGCTCCCTACTCTACCTCGACTGCGAGCGCGTGGGTCTGACTGGACCGATCGAGCTAGCCGAAGCCCTTCGTGTGTACCTCGACTGGGTCCAGGGGTTGGAGCTCGTGCACATCTGCCTGGATGAGGTGACCCGAGTACGTGACTGGGGGTCCGGGATTCGTGGCCTAGCGGATTCCGGTGCTCTGCAGTCGGCGGTCGTGATCGCCACGGGCTCTCATGCCTTGGATATCAAACGCGGAGGCGAGAGGATGCCCGGCCGGCGGGGGCGCGCCGAGCATCTAGACTACCTGCTTATGCCGCTCAGCTTCCGCGACTACGTGGGCCTGCGATCGCCCGACATCGCTGCCCACCTACCTGCGCTGGGTTCGCTTGAGCCAACCCTCGACCTGCTGCCGCTCGCGCAGGAGGCAGCCCTCCACGGCGTCAACCTGGCAGCGGACTTCCATCGCTACCTGGCTACGGGAGGTTTCCTCGCCGCCGTGGCGAGGGAAGCGCAAGAGGGACGCATCGGCCCGGATCTCTTCATGCAGTATCGGGACGCCGTTGTGGGCGAAGTCATTCGTACGGGGCACCGAGAGAGCTACTTCCGCGAGCTCGTTCGCTGGCTATGCCCGCGGCTGGGTCGCGAGTTCAGCTGGAGGGATGTCGCGGGCGAGACGGAGATCGGCACGCATGTCACCGCGCGCCACTATCTGGAGGACATGGAGGAGCTTTACGTCTGGCACATCTTCCAGCGTGTGAAGCATCCCGACCGTCCATCCCCGGCCTTCAAGAGCCCCAAGAAGCTCTATCCCGCCGATCCGTTCACGTTCCACGCCCTGTACTCGTGGGGGCGAGGTGCAGCGGATCCCTGGCAGACCGTCGGCGAGTCGCTCTCACAGCCCACAGCCGCCAGTCGCATCGTCGAAAGCATCGTCGCTAACCACCTCCGGCGTGCCTATGGCGGCAACTGCTTCTACTACCGCAGCCCCGGCGGTCAGGAAGTCGATTTCGTGGCCTTCGGCGAGCACCGCCGCCGAACCGCCACTGTAGAAGTGAAATGGCGTGATCGTATCGAGCGAAGGGATTGGGGGACGCTGGCCGAACGCGGCGGTGGTCTGCTGCTGACTCGGTCAGGCCTCGGACAGCTCGCCGCGGAGCCGCCCACCGTGGCCGTCCCGGTGCACCTGTTCGCCGCCATCTTTGCTGGTGCCCAGACTCTCATACCCGTGCGCTACACCGACTGAGTACTTGGCGATGAACGAGGACCCGCGCAACATCCTCTGGGCCGATCACTGCAGCTTGTTTTGCTTGACAGCAAGTGACGGCAAGGCTACGGTTGCGCCGACCTGTGCGATTCTGCGGATCGATTCCCCTGCCAGAAACGACGCGAGTTCCAGCGAGCGCCTATCGACGTGACTGACCTGCAAGCGTTGCTCGAGACTACCTGCCGCCTCGCCGCCGAGGCGGGCGCCCTGATCCAGAAGATTCGGACCGAGGGATTCGAGACCTCGTCCAAGGGACACGAGGGCCCGGTCACCCGTGCCGATCGAGAGGCGGACAGTCTGCTCAAGAAGGAACTCACCAGGCTCGCGCCCGTAGGCTGGCTGTCCGAGGAGACCGCAGACGACCCCGACCGCCTCGCCTGCGACCGGGTCTGGGTCGTCGATTCCCTGGACGGCACGAAAGAGTTCGTCAAAGGACTTCCGGAGTACAGCGTGGCCGTGGCGCTCGTCGAGCATGGGGAGCCCGTGCTGGGCGTGGTTCATAACCCTGCAACCGGCGACACCTTCGCCGCGGCACGAGGGCTCGGGGCACGCCGGAACGGGAAGTCGATCCATGTGCGCGAGGGCAACCGCCTGCTCGCCTCGCGTTCGGAAACCGACACCGGCGAGTTCGAGGGCTTCGTGAGCGCGTGGGAGGTAGAGCCGGTGGGCAGCATCCAGTTCAAGTTAGCCCGGGTCGCTGCGGGCGAAGCCGCCGTTACGCTGTCCCGAGGTCCCAAGCATGAGTGGGATGTGTGCGCCGGCGCCTTGATCGTGCAGGAGGCCGGTGGGATCGCCACCGATGTCTTCGGCGAACGGCTACGCTTCAACCAGCCGTTACCGAAGGTCAGAGGCATTCTGGCCGCCGCGCCGGGTGCCTATATTCGGGCGCGCGAGCAGGTCGCGGCCATCGGGGCCTCAGACCGCATGAGCGAGTTGAGCGATGCTCGCGGGTCCTAGAGAGACAGGCGGAACACGCGAACAGCGAATTCCTAGGCAATCTCAACGCAGGTAGCGCAACTTGTCTGACCATCTGATTACGCCTCACGGCGGAAGCCTGGTGAACCTGCTGGTGGAGGGAGACCGGGCGAGGGAACTGTCCAGTCACTCCCGGGACTGGCCGTCCTGGGACCTCACGCCGCGCCAACTTTGCGACCTCGAGCTACTGCTGAACGGCGGGTTCTCGCCGCTCCAAGGCTTCATGACGCGTGCGGACTACGAGTCCGTCTGCGAGGGGATGCGACTGGCCGACGGCACGCTCTGGCCGATCCCGGTGACCCTGGATGTCCCGGAGAGCGTCGCTCGGGACCTGGGGCCCGGCGCCACGCTCGCCTTGCGTGATCCCGAGGGCGTGATGCTGGCGGCGCTCCATGTCGAGGACGTCTGGAAGCCCGACCGCAGCGGCGAGGCGGAAAGCGTCTTCGGCTCCACGAACCGCGAGCACCCCGGCATCGCTCACCTGCTGGAGGGGACGAACGACTACTACGTCGGCGGGACGCTCGAAGGCATCCAGCTGCCCGCCCACTACGACTTCCGTACGCTGCGGCTCACGCCCGCCGAGCTGCGCGCCGAGTTCGCGCGGCTCGGCTGGCGACGCGTGGTCGCGTTCCAGACCCGTAATCCCATGCACCGGGCACACCAGGAACTGACGCTGCGGGCCGCCAAGGAAGTCGAGGCCAGCCTGCTCATCCACCCCGTCGTCGGGCTGACGAAGCCGGGCGACGTGGATCACTACACGCGCGTGCGCTGCTACGAGGCGCTATTGCCGCGCTATCCGCATCAGACGGCCAAGCTGTCGCTGCTCAACCTGGCCATGCGGCTCGCCGGCCCGCGCGAGGCGATCTGGCACGCCATCATCCGCAAGAACCACGGCTGCACCCACCTGATCGTCGGGCGCGACCACGCCGGGCCCGGCGTCGATTCCAAGGGGGTGCCCTTCTACGGGCCCTACGACGCGCAGGAGCTGCTGAAAGAGCACGAAGCCGAGCTGGGCGTCGCGATGGTGCCGTTCAAGATGATGGTCTATGTCGAGGAGGAGGACAGATAT
>CANPVY010000189.1 GCA_947581845.1 uncultured bacterium
TTGCGCGGGATGTTCGGTCGATCGCGGGGTAGTGCGAGCGGCGCTGTCCCCCCATAGATTCTTCCACTGACTTGCAACAAAGCACGTGCGAGCTTCAGCGGCATCCGCAGTACGCTGTGGGTGTCGGCCATGCCCTGTCATCCCCGATGCGATGGAGGACTTGCCGATGAAGGTGCTGACTAAGCTGGTGCTGGCGCTGCTGCTGGCCCTGGTAGGGTCCGCCGCGGCGCAGCAGCCGGCGGGGATCTTCCCGTTCGACTACCGGCTCGTCGAGCTGGACAACGGGTTCAAGACCTATCTGATCAAGGCGGGCGCGCCGGACCAGATCGCCTACGTGTCCATCGTGCGTACCGGCAGCCGGGATGAGTGGGAACCAGGCCGAAGCGGTTTCGCCCATTTCTTCGAGCACATGATGTTCCGCGGCACCGAGAAGTACCCGAAATACGATGACGTGATCGCGGAGCTGGGCGCCGCCTACAACGCGTTCACCAGCAACGACAGGACGGTCTACTACGTGCTCGCCTCCAACGAGTACCTGGAGCAGATCGTGGACCTCGAGTCGGACCGCTTCATGAACCTCAGCTACTCGGAGCCGGACTTCCGCACCGAAGCCGGGGCCGTGCTCGGCGAGTACAACCAGGGGGCCAACACGCCGACGTTCTTGCTGAACCAGACAGTGCGGGAGACGGCCTTCGACCGGCATACCTACGGGCACACGACGATCGGGTTCGGGGACGATGTGCGTGCGATGCCGGAGGGCTATGATTACAGCATCTCCTTCCACCAGCGCTACTATCGTCCCGAGAACGTTGTGCTCGTGCTGGCCGGCGATTTCGACTACGACGAGGCGGAGCGCCTGGTTCGGCAGTATTACTCCGACTGGCAACCGGGTTACGTGCCGCCCCAGATCACGCCGGAGCCGCCACACACCGCGCCGCGCCAGCGGGTGATCGAGTACGCGGGCCGCACGCTGCCGGTGCTCTCGGTCAACTACTTGGGGCCGCCCTGGAGCGCTACGGATAGGCTGGCAGTCGCCACCGAGGTGCTGGGCCAGGTCGCCTTCGGCTCGAACTCCGACATCTACAGGAAGCTGGTCATCGAGGAGCGCAGGGTGCAGTCCCTGGACGGTGACTTCGACCTCGCCCGTGACCCGGGGCTGCTGGAGATCACCGCGAGGATCACCGACCCGGATGACCTGGACCTCGTGGAGCGGGAGATCCAGGGCACCATCGAGCGATTCCGCCAGGAGCTGGTCGACGAGAAGCTGTTCAATGACACCAAGAGCCACATGAAGTACGAGTTCCTGATGGATCTTGAGACGGCTCAGAGCATCGCCTTCTCGATGTTCCCGTTCGTGGTCAGCACGGGCGGCATTGAAGCGGTCAACGATTACTATCGCACCCTCGAATCGGTCACCCGTGAGGACGTTCGCGAGGCCGCGCGACGTTGCCTCGTCGAGAACGCTAAGACCGTCGTGATCATGGTGCAGGAGGGTTGAGAGATGAGGAAGCTAGCCTTGTTGCCGGCATGCCTCTTCGTTGTGGCAGCATGCGAGAGGGCGCCGGAAGGTACGATCACCCTCCATGAGCCCGAATCGCCGTTCATCGCCTTCAACGTCTGGGTGAAGGTCGGCTCGCAGAACGATCCTGCAGGCAAGGAAGGCCTGGCGGCACTGACGGCGAACCTGTTGTCCGACGGCTCGACGACCGAGGACAGCTACGACGCGATTCTGGAGAAGCTGTACCCGATGGCGGCCGGCTACGGGTACAACGTCGACAAGGAGATGACCATCTTCACGGGCCGCATCCACAGGGACAACCTGGAGGCCTACTACGGGCTGTTCCGTAACCACCTGCTCTCACCCGCGTTCGAGGATGAAGACTTCGAGCGGGTGAAGACGCAGACGATGAGCTACCTGGAGCGGACGCGGCGCTACGGGCGTGATGAGGAGCTATCAAAGGAACTGCTCTTCGCCATGGCCTATGAGGGTACGCCGTACGGGCATCCCGAGGAGGGCTATGTCGAGTCGGTCCGCTCGATCACTCTGGACGACGTCAAGGGCTTCTACGACACCTACTACGTCCGCAACAACATCGTCGTCGGCGTCGGCGGCGGTTATCCGGATGGGTTCGTCGAGCGCGTGCGCGAGGACTTCAACACGCTGCCTGCAGGTGTGGTCGAGACCGTACCGGCGCCACAGCCGCGCATGCCCGACGGCATCGACGTACTGATCGTCGCGAAGCCCAACGATGCGACGCCGGTCTCCCTGGGCTTCCCGATCCCGTTCGTCCGCGGTGACCGCGATTACCTCCCGATGGTAGCGATGAACTCGTGGTTCGGTGAGCACCGCAACGCATTCAGCCGTCTATATCAGGTGATTCGGGAAGCCCGTGGGATGAACTATGGGGACTACAGCTACATCGAGGCGTTCCCCCGCGGCTACGCGACGCAGCAGCCCCGGTTGAACTGCTCGCGTCGCCACCACCTGTTCGAGGTCTGGATCCGACCCGTAGCGCAGACCGAGCCCGGCAACCTCAACGATCGCGCGCTGTTCGCGACCCGGGCGGCGCTGCGCGAGCTGAAGAGTATCGTGGACGAGGGGATGACCGAGCAGACGCTGGCTGCGACGCAGCGGTTCCTACGCAACTACACGATCAACTGGGGCAACACGATCGGCCGGCGCCTGGCCTATGCCATGGATGATGCCTTCTATGGGATCGGCGGCGACGGTTACCTGTCGTCGATCCGGCCGGCTCTGGCCGCGCTCTCGCTGGACCGTGTGAACCAGGCGATCCAGAGCAACCTGCAGTACGACAACCTCTACATCGTCTACATCGTGCGGGACGCCGACGGACTGAAGCGCAAGCTACTGAGCGGCGAGCCGACGTACATTACGTATGCCGGCGAGAGGTCGGCCGAGCACATGGCGCAGGACAGCGTGATCGCCAGCTTCCCCATCCCGGTGCGGGAGGAGAACATCACGATCATCGGAATCAACGAGGTGTTCGAGCGAGCGCCGGAGAGCGCGGCGGCTGGCGCTTCCCGCTAGCGAGTCCGCCGTGGCAGATACGCGGTAAGGGGCGCCGGCACGGCGCCCCTTTTGTCGAGACGGAGTGTGAATCATGAGCCAAGCCAGCATCGATCCGGACACGTTTCGTAAGAGCTTCCTGGTGCTGCTCGCCGTCGCGATCTCGCTCATCTTCTTCGCGATGATCCGCGGCTTCCTGGTCGCTCTGCTGCTCGCCGCCGTACTGAGCGGCATGGTCCACCCCTTGTATCGCCGGCTGTTGCGCTGGTTCCGCGGCCGCAGGCCGCTGGCTTCCGTGGCCACGGTCCTGGCCGTGCTGATCGTGATCGTCGTGCCGCTGGTCGTGTTCCTGGGTATCGTGGCGGCGGAGGCAGTTCAGGTCGCGCAGGGCGTGCGCCCCTGGGTCGAGCAACAGATCCGGGAGCCGAGCGAGCTGGAGCGGTTGCTGCAGCGGGTTCCCTTCCTGGAGACGCTGGCGCCTTATCAGGATCAGATCGCCGCGAAGTTGGGCGAGCTGGCGGGCAGGGTGGGGAGCTTCCTCGTGAACAGCGTCGCTGCGACGACGCGCGGGACGGCGGTCTTCTTCTTCATGCTGTTCGTCATGCTGTACGCGATGTTCTTCTTCCTGATCGACGGGCAGAGGGTGCTGAACAAGATCCTGTACTACATGCCGCTCTCGCCCGAGGACGAGAGCCGGATGGTCGAGAAGTTCGTGTCGGTCAGCCGGGCGACGATCAAGGGGACGCTGGTGATCGGGATCGTGCAGGGCGGACTGGCCGGGCTGGCGTTCGCCGTGTTCGGCATCGGCGCAGCCGCGTTTTGGGGCACGGTCATGGTGGTGCTCTCGATCATACCGGGCATTGGCACAGCATTGGTGTGGTTGCCGGCGGTGATCTATCTGTTCGCGATCGGCCATTTGGGCGCCGCGATCGGATTATTCGTCTGGTGCGCCATCGTCGTCGGCACCGTGGACAACGTGCTGAGGCCGTGGTTGGTGGGGAAGGACACGAAGATGCCTGACCTGCTGATCCTGCTGGGTACGCTGGGCGGTCTACTGCTGTTCGGCGCGGCAGGGATCGTGATCGGCCCGATCGTGGCGGCGCTGTTCGTGACGGTCTGGGAGATCTACGGGGTGGCGTTCAAGGACTATTTGCCTGCGGTGCAGCCCGTGGCGGCGGAGGGCGAGCGCAGCGGCTAGGCGCGTGATTGATGGGTGTGCGACGCGGCCAACCTGGCGGCGCGCGGGCCCGCGCGCCGCCAGCTGGG
>CANPVY010000190.1 GCA_947581845.1 uncultured bacterium
AACCATACGCCTCGCGCCTCGCGCAGCGGCGCGACGAAGGCATCGGAGTTCGCCTCATCGCGGTCCCGCGTATGCAGGACCGTCAACTGCGTTGCCCCCGCTTCTCTGAACTGACGCAAACCAGGCCAATACTGATCGTAGCGCTCGCTTGAACCCGCCGTGGGGATCACCACGATCGGTGCGTCGGGGCCGCCCGCCAGTTGTAGGAAGCGCTCGATGATCTCCTCATCCCTCAATCCGCCACCGACTATGACCAGTGACCCGCTCGCCGGTCCGACCTCCTGGGCGTGCGCCCCCACGGTGAAGCCCGCGCTCAGAAGAACCGTCCAGAAGAACCTGAGCCCCGTTCGGTATCCTCGCATCAACATCTCCTTGTTCCTGATCTACACTTAACTCACTGGTGCGTCTCCGGGATCACACGCATCAACACCTGCGCATCCACGTTGCCGCCGCTCACGACTACGGCAACTCGCTTGCCCACACCGCGAAGCCGACCGCTCAACACCGCCGCTATCCCCACCGCGCCTCCGCCTTCCACCACTAGCTTGTGCTCCACCAGCGCGAACACCATGGCCTCGCGGATCTCACGCTCGGAGACCAGCACGTGATCGTCCACCAGGTCGCGCACCATTCGGAAGCTGAAGCGGTTGTCCAGCCCGATACCGCCCGACAACGCATTGGCGATGGTCTCCTCTTCCGGAAAGGTGATTGGCCGCCCGGCCTTCAAGCTCTCGTACATAACCCGCGCGTTCGCCGCCGAGACGGCGACCACACGGATCCCGGGCTCGTGCGATTTCAGCGCCTGCGCGATCCCCGAGATCAGGCCGCCGCCTGACAGCGGCACCACGACCGTGTCCAGCTCCAGAACCTGCTCCAGCAGCTCCAGCCCGATGGTGCCCTGTCCCGCGATGACGTAGGGATCATCGAAAGGGTGGACGTAGGTGAGCCCCCGCTCCCGCTGGATCTCCAGCGAGCGTGCCTCCGCCTCATCGTAAGTCCGGCCGTAGAGGACCGTCTCGGCGCCATGACGGCGGATCGCTGCCAGCTTGCTGGGATCCACCCACTCGGGCACACAGACCGTGGTCGGAACCCCCAGCAACTGGCCCACGTAGGCCACGGCACGGCCGTGGTTACCGCTAGAGCAGGCGACGACGCCGCGCGCCCGTTCCTCGGCGGAGAGGGCCAGCATCCGGTTCGCAGCGCCGCGGACCTTGAACGAGCCGGTGACCTGCAGGCTCTCGAGCTTGAGGACGACCTCGGCTCCCACCTGCTCGCCCAGAGCCTCCGAGGCAAGCACCGGCGTCTCGACCGCGATCCCGGCGATGGCCTCGCGGGCGGCCGCGACGTCGATAAGCGTCACTTACTTCTCCTGTCCTCGCACGACCCGGAACCCGCGGTAGGGCACCGCCGCTTCGGCACCTCGCGCCTTCGCGTCGGCAGGCAGGTCGGCGCTGCCGCCCAGGAGCACACCCTGCCCGTTCGCACCTACAGTCCACTCGGCAACGTTACCGCCCAGATCGAAGACCAGATCATCACCGCCGCGACCCGCGAAGCTGCCCACCGGCTCGAGGAGCGGCGCGTCACCGGGCAGCTCGGTGACCTTTTCGGCCAGCCGCTCGGCGTCGTCCGGGTTCGGTGAGTAGCCTGCCCAGTAGTCCAGAGTGTTCTCGTTGCCGCGAGCCGAGTCGTAGATCGATCTCAGCTCCTCCGCGCCGCCCAGCCGATACGGCTCGCCGGTGAGCTCCGACAGCCACCGCACATAGGCTTGCGCCTGCTCGAAGCTCACGCCGTTGACCGGATGGTTGCCGGTCCCGGGCTCATACGTGTAGTCGGCATCGAACGCCGCGAACTGGCCGCGAGTCACCTCGAAGCGGCCGATCTCGACGCCCTTGTGCTCCACGACCTCGGGGATCAGCACACCGTTCAGGCGCCGGCCATAGTAGCCTTCCGTCATCGCGATCTCGGCGCGCTTGAACGCCTCGGCCAACGGCGAGTCGTCCTTGAGCGCCTCGTTCTCGGCCTCGTAGGTGCCAAATAGGTACCGGTCGAACCAGGCAAGATCCTCCTCCAGCTTGCGCCGCTGATGGGCCAGCTTGCGGATGCCGTGCGCCTCGCCGGGGAAGAGGATGAACTTGACCGGCACCTGACCGATCTGTTGCAGCGCCCGGAAATGTGACCAGCCCTGGTCTGTAGGGACGTTACGGTCCTCGGTCCCGAAGTAGATGATCGTCGGCGTCCTGACGTCCTTCATCCGGAAGAACGGCGAGAGCTCGATGTAGCGCTGTGGATCCTCGTAAGGCACCCCGCCGAAGTAGTAGTCGTCGAACGCCATGCCGAAGTCGACGTTCGCCCAGTCGCTGATCCACTCCACGTCACCGGCACCGGTCGAGGCCGCCTTGTAGCGCGGGTTCCGCGTAGTCAGCTCGATCGAGAGGATCGCACCGTTGCTCCAGCCCATCGTGCCCAGCTTGTCAGGATCGGCCAGGCCGCGCTCGATCAGATAGTCGATCCCGTTCTCCAGGTCGGGTATCTCGAGACTGTAGTAGTTGCCGCAGCAGATCGACTCCACCCAATCGAGTCCGTACGACGAGCTGCCGTGATAGTTCGCCCTGAGCACGAAGGCGCCCTTCTGGTTGAGCAGCACCATGGGGCGCCCGTAGCTCATGTTCCAGGAATCCCGGTCCGCGCCGGCCGGGCCACCGTGGATCACCAAGATGAGCGGGTAGCGCTTCCCTTCCTCGTACTCGAATGGGTAGTAGAGTAGGCCCTCCACCTCCTCGTCACGAGCACCGATCCAGTGAACGATCTCGACTCTGGCCCTGGGCTTGTTCGCGAAGCTCGGGTTCAGGTTCGTGAGCTGCGCCTCGTCGCGAATACGCGATCCGCGCAGCTGTGCGCGGTACAGCTGGGTCGGTGTATTCGCCGTCGAATGCGTGTAGACCAGCGTGCGTCCGTCTTCACCCAGCTCGAACCCGAAGATATTCGTAGCGTGGGTGCCCTCGATCCACGTGCGCCGCCACGTGTCGCCGCGCTTCGTATAGCGGGCCGGCTTGAAGCGCACGCCGTCGGCGAGCAGCGCGACGAACCCATCGGAGGTGACGGCGTACCCATAGCCGAGACCGCGATCCCAACCCAAATCCACCAGCGTCGCCTCACCGCGCGCCAGGTCGTAGTACATCATTACGTTGATTGTGGCTTCGCGGTAACGCGGGTGCGTGGTCGAGTCGTTGACCAGATAGAAACCACTCCCGTCCTTCGCCCACTCGACATTGGACGGGATGATCCGCGAGCCGTCGAAGATCTCGTGTCCGTCTCCGGTCGCCAGGTCCCAGAGATAGGTGACCGGCGGAATCCGCTGGTCGTATCCGTAGGCCAGGCTGCGCTGGTGAACTGCCACCACGTGCCTGCCGTCCGGGGACAGGGCGAACCCCCGGATCCAGTCGTCGTTGTCCGTCAGCCGCGTGACCTTCTTGTCCTTGACCGAGAAGGCGAACAGCCGCACCGGCGGCTCGTGCTCGGCGTCCTCCACCACACGCGAGGTGTCCTTGTTCTTCTTCACGTCCCGTTCGTAGAGGCTCGGGTCCTCCTGGGCGCTGAAGATGATCGTGTCGGCATCCGCCCACTCGTAGGACCGGATACCCCGCTCGAAGCGCGTCAGCGGCCACGGCTCGCCGCCCGCCGGATCGATCAGCCAGAGCTGCGATGAGGCCTCGTTCTCCTTCTTCTCCGGCAACGGCCGTGTGCTCATGAACGAGAGCAGCTTCCCGTCCGGCGACCAGCGCGGCTGCGAGTGCCCGTGCCTCCCACGGGTGAGCTGGATCTCGCGCTCCTCGCTGAGGCTGGAAAGGAAGAGGTTCGAGACGCTCCGCCCCTCCTCCTCGTCCATCTGCGTCTTGACCCAGACCAACCAGCTGCCGTCAGGCGCGATCTGGTACTGGCCGGCCGACTCGGCGAGCAGGACATCGTCGATGGTCCACTCGCCCTTCGAGTCGTCGCGGCCTTGCTGCTGCGCCGCGACGGCGTTGGGCCAGGTAGCAGCAGCGCTCAGCATGAGTGCCAGGGTCACGAGAACGCGCGGTAGATGAGGTGTCGCGTACATCGCTCGACTCCTTCCGGATGTTCCGGCTACAGTGCTTCGGTGGGGCGTCGCTAATCTAGGGGGGGCCTGGCTCGTCGTCCACGCGACGGCATGCGGCTGGCTGCAAGTGGGGGTGATGTAGTGCGGGGGCGCTGTCTGGCGCCCCCGTCTTCTCTTTGCTCGAGCGAGCCGGATCTCAGGAACGGCGAAGTTGGATGCTGCCGTTCACCGTCTTCACGACCAGGTTGCGTCCACCTCCGCCGATCGTCCCCTTCAGGTGCCGGGGCGAGAAACGCCCCTCCACTGTCAACGGAAAGTCACTGGAGATGTGCCCGTTCACCGTGGAGATGCTGATCGCACAGCTCAGGTCGGCCGGCATCTCGAGCGTCACACTGCCGTTCACGGTCGTGAAGTCCAGCGTCCCTGTCCAGTCTGCGCGTTCCATGGATACGGTTACCGACCCGTTCACCGTCGCGGCCTCGGCCAGCCCGGTCGTCGTGACATCCACGTCACCGTTCACGGTATGCGCCTTGACGTCGCCATCGATACCGAGGGCGTCGATCTCACCGTTGACCGTCCGCCCGATGAAGCCCACGCCCGCCGGAACACGTACCGTAAAGTCCACTTGAACATCGTTGTTGCGAACGTTCATGCGCCCGTGTCGGCCGGGGCGGCACTCGTTGGGTTGGTCCGGATCGTCACTGGGGTAGACGGCACAGATGGTCACACCGTTCTCATGCTCCAGCACGACCATCTCCACCTCATCCGGATCGTTCTTCCTACCGTGCAGCCGGGCGTCGACCTCCACCTCGTTCCCCGAGCCGGCCTCGGCGAGTATCTCGCCGTTCACGCCCTTGATCTCGATCGACTTGCCACGCTCGACCCGGCCTTTCCATTCCCAATCCCTGTTGCTGAGAATGAAGTGGTCGAGTGCGGATGCGACCGCGACGACGGGCGTGGCGTCCGTGGAACGATACCGCTCAAGTGCATCGGGCGGCGCCCATGCCACCAGCGCTGCTAGGAGCCCAATTACGCCGACTCTATACATCTCGATCCCTCCTCTGACTGCCCTTCTGTCTATCTTCGCACTAGCTCAATGTCGCCATCGAACGAATGCAACTCGAGCCGCGCACTACCGTTGCCGAGCACGAAGCTCAACCTACGTGTGGCTTCGGTCTTCTCCAGCTGGATAGGGAAGTCGGCCACGAACTCGCCGTCGAACGTGGCGACTGAGACTGTCGCGTTCGTATTCGCCGGTATCGTGACTACGACATCGCCATCGTGCGTAGTGAGCCGGTAGCGGCCGTCATCGCGTATCGTCCCTTCGTAGTACACGTCGCCATCAACGGACTTGGCCTCCACCTCACTCGACCGGATGGCCTCGAGGCGGATCTCACCGTCGATCGCTTCTGCGAAGATCTCACCTTCGAAATCGAGCACGGAGATCTCA
>CANPVY010000191.1 GCA_947581845.1 uncultured bacterium
CGGCGGTACGGTCGAATGCGTCCGCCAGCATCAGGGCTGTGGTGCCGTTCGTACATGCTGCGTTCACGTCCGCACCAGCGGCGAGCAAGGCGCGAACCGCAGCGGTGTCGCCCAATGCCGCTGCGAACATCAGAGGCGTCGCACCATCGTACTCGCCGCTCGCGTTCGCGTCCGCGCCGGCGGCGAGCAACGCCTGAAGCGCCGGCGTGTGCCCCGAAATCGCGGCGAACATCAGGGCCGTTCCACCGCCATAGGATTCATCGCCGACCTCCATGGCGGCGCCCGCGTTCAGCAGCAGGCGCACGGTAGCCGTGTCGCCGCTGAACACGGCTCTCATCAAGGGTGTGCGGCCGGACCCGTCGACTGCGTTTACGTCCGCGCCGGCCGCGAGTAGCAGCTGCACCACACGCGCATGGCCCCTCTGCGCTGCCCCGTGCAGCGCCGTCCAGCCGTCCGCGTCCGTGGCGCTGACGTCCGCACCGGCCTCCAGCAGACCCTCCAGAGCGGAAGCATCTCCTCCCCACGCAGCATCCAGCAGAGCACGATCAAGATCGGGGATCTTCGCGTCCAGGATGAGGGCGACAAGCCGATCCACTTCGTCGCCGGACGGATGCCGTCCGGGGAGATCGGAGTCCACCCGGTGCACGATGACGAGATCCGCGAAAGGCGCGATGTACACCCGATGCACACCGATGCCCGACGTCCAGTACATCGCGCCTGCCAGATGACTCCCGGTCGGCAGAGGCTTCCCCTCGAGGTCGATCTTCCAGTTCGTGAAACCGTAGCGCGTCATCTCGGCGAAATCGGAGTACGGAGTGAAGCACTCCGCTATCCACTCGGCCGGAACGATCTGTCGGTCGCCCCAGCGGCCGTTGCGGAGATACATGGTTCCGAAACGTGCCAGGTCGCGGGCGCTGATGCGGAACGGGTAGGCGAAATAGCGTGTGTCCACATTGTCATCGTGGCTGCCGTACCAGTACACGCCGTCTTCGACTCTGAAGTCCTCCATCTGCAACGGATCCGCGATGCGGAGCTTGAACTCCTCGAAGATCTTAGTACCGGTCTCCCGCTCGAAGATCGTACCCAGGACGTTGAAGTCCCAATTATTGTAGTGGAAGTAGGTGCCCGGCGGGTGACTGCCCCGCGCCGGGAGATCGAGCGAGCCACCGAGATACAGTGCCGGGATATAGATGCCCGACCGGCCCTGCAGCAGGTTGCGTACCGTCGCCTGCTTCTCCGTGTCGGTCAGCGGCACGTTATCATCGATCCCAAGCTCCCCCATCGTCGCGTCGAGATCGATGTGACCCTCGCCGACGTGGACTCCATACAGGGCGCCCAGCAGACTCTTGCGCATTGAATGAGCCCGGAAGCGCTGGGCCGTCTCCCCCCACTCGTCCAGAATCAGACCATCGACGGCTATCACGACTGCGGCGCTGCCGATGCTATCGGCATACTCGCGCGCGTGCTGCAGTTCCTGCGACGACCAGCCAAGCGCCTCAGGCGTGCTGGCCTTCTCCCACTGCTCTCCCGGATAGCGGAGCTGGGCGACAGGCTCCGCACACGACAACCCGACTATGCCGGCGAGCACAGCGGTGAGTAGGCCGACCGCCCACGAGTATGCTGGCCGGGCTCGTGCTGGGCGTATGTTAGACATAGCAACCGTCCCTCCAAACATGAGAAGGAGCTTGATGTGTGCCGACGGTCGTCACTTGAGCAATCTTGCTGCGCTTGAAAAGGGCGGCGAGCGCAGAACCCGCGGCCATCATGCTTTGATAGCCGAACCCGACTGGGGGTTGGGAATGCAAGAGAGTCACCCCAGGGTCCTACTGGGAAACCGGCCTGAGCTCCTCTATGAACGATGCGTCGACCCAGTAGATGTCGCAGTTACCGCTCCGCGGCCCGTTGTAGACCTCCTCCAGGTAGCTATGGGTCAGCTCCTCCGGAAATTCCTCAGGGGACCGCGTCCGTGTCGACATAAAGAAGAAATACTTGCCGTCCGGCGACACGTAGGGCGAGAACTCGCCACCTCGCGGCGTGTTGATCCGGTCCCCGAGGTTGATGGGTCCGCTCCAGCTGTCATCCCGATCGCGAAAGACGACGTAGTAATCCGTGCTACCTCTGCTGTCCTCGCGGCCGAAGACGCCGAGGATGAGGTAGCTCTCGTCGGGCGCTATGAACGCGTTGAACTGAGAGATGGTGGAGTTGACCTCGGCACCGAGGCGTTCCGGCTCCGTGTAGCTGCCGTTCTGCAGCCGTGATCTGTAGATGTAGCTCTCGCGAGTGCCCTCCGGCGTGCGGGTGAAGTAGATCGTCCCGTCGCTCGTCACGGACGGGAAGTACTCCTCGGCGTCCGAGTTCACCGGCGGACCCAGGTTGTACGGTTCGCCCCAGCGATCTCCCGTTCTGTCCATCACCCAGATGTCCTGGTTCACCCAGGTGCCGACCTCATCAGGCTCGAGGTCGCCCCCGGCGGGCGGCCGATTGGAGAGGAAGTAGAACCTCTGCCCATCGGGCGAAATGAATGGCTCCAAGTTCATATAGCGGGGATCCGCCGAGAACGGAGCGACCTCCGGCTTCGTCCAGCGGCCGTTCTGCGACTTAGTCTGCATGATCACGGTGAAACCGCCGACTGCCACGCCGAAGTAGCTCTCGTTCCCGTCAGGCGTCATGGCGAGATCGCGCGTGTACATACCGGTGGAGACGATGCCTGGCGCGAAGATCTCGGGCTCAGCTCCCGGCGGCGTTTGCCCGAGATACTCACCGCTGAGCACGGGGAACTCGTCCTGGCCTTCCCGCTCCCCTCGTGGCCCACAGGCCGCCCAACCCACGAGCACAACCAGGGAGCCGGCCAGTAGGCACGCACTCCGTCCTCGATCGTTCATCTCGATAACCCCCTTACGCACAGCTAGCGGAGCACCTTCACGTCGATGTGACTGGCGCGCCGAGGCGCGTGATAGACCCGGTGCGTTGCCCTGATGAAGTCGTCCTCCGACGCCTCGAAGATGTTGTCCACGTATTTTTGCGGGTTACGGTCGAACAATGGGAACCAGGTGCTCTGCACCTGGACCATGATCCGGTGCCCCTGCTTGAAGGTGTGCAGCACATCCTGGAGGGGCAGTGTCACCTCGCTCACCTGGCCAGGCACGAACGGCTCCGGATTCTCATAGCTGTTGCGGTACCGTCCGCGGATGATCTCGCTGCGCACCATCTGCTGGTAGCCGGCCAGGCGGATGTGCTCGGATGTGTGCTCAAGGTTCGGCTCGTCATCCGGGTACACGTCGATCAGCTTCACAATCCAGTCGGCATCCGTGCCCGTCGTGGAGACCTCGAGGTGCGCCACAATGTCTCCGGCCAGCGTCAAATCTTCCTCGAGAACCTCCGTCTGGAACTCGATCACATCCGGGCGGCGCTCGGCGAAACGCTGATCCTCTGTCATGTACAGCCGCGGCGTCAAGACGATGCGGATCTGGTCGGTGTAAGGGACGGGCTCGTTCGGATCGCTGACATACTCGGTGTACGGCGCCTCGCCTCTGGCGGGCGGATCCACGGCAAGACGCTCCTCGGCCCGCAGGAACAAGCGCAGCGGCTGCGCATCCCCCGGCGGCCACTCACCGAACTCTCGCCAACCCTTGCGCCCCGTATCGAAGGTCAGGGCCTCAAAATCCGGCGGTTCACCTTCCCCCTTCAAGAAATACCGGAAGAACGGAGCCTCGACCTCCCGCTGGTACCAGTCCGAGATATCCTCGCCGAAGTAGATGTTACCCACCATGTGCGGCGACCGAGCGAACGCCCAGCCGCCATGGCTCCAGGGCCCCATCACGAGGACGTTGAACGCCCCGGGGTTGTCGCGCTCCAGCTTCCTGTAGATGTTGAGCGGCCCGTAGAGATCCTCCGCATCGTACCAACCCCCCACAGTCATCACCGCCGTACTCACATTCTCCAGGTGCGGCAGGATGTTGCGTGCCTGCCAGAACGCGTCGTAATTGGGGTGCTCGACGAGCTGGCGCCAGAAGAAGTTGTCTTCGCCGTAGTATCGGCTGGAGTTCTCGAGCGGCCCAAGGTCCATATAGAACTTGTAGCCGTCGCGCGCGTGCGGGCGCACGAACTCGTACCAGCGACCCGTCGCCAGGCTGTCCTTCTGGTACCCGAACACCGGCGTGATCAGCCAGTAGGCGAGCGTGTAGGCGCCATGATGGTGGAAGTCGTCGAAGTAGAAATCGGCGATCGGTGCCTGCGGCGAGGACGCGACCAGGGCTGGATGCGCTTCCGGCAGCGCGGCAGCGGCGTAGAACCCGGGATACGAGATGCCCCATATTCCGACCTTGCCATTGTTCGGCTCCACATTGCTGAGCAGCCAGTCGATCGTGTCGTAGGTGTCCGAGCTCTCGTCGATCCCCGAGTCGCCGGGCACATGCGGGCGCATATTGTCGTAAAGACCCTCCGACATGTATCGTCCCCGCACATCCTGACAGGCGATGATGTAGCTGTCTTCCGCGATATAACGCGAGGGGCCCAGCTGATTCGGATAGCGGTGCGCTCCGTACGGCCCGCAGCTGTAGGGTGTTCGATTGAGCAGGATCGGGTAGGACCGTCTGGTATCTCTGGGAACGTAGACGGCGGTATACAGCTTCACGCCGTCTCGCATCGCAATAAGGTGCTCGTATTTCGTGTAGTGATCCGCGATGCGGAAGTCGGAGGTACCCTCCTGAGCCCGGGCACACGCCGCAAGCACGATGACTGCCCAGGCCGCCAGAAAGGCTTTGACGGCAGGCGAGACAGGATGCACCCTCATAATCGTAGGTCCCGGAAAGAGCGGAAAATGTCGGTGCTGGCAGTTCCAGATCGCACCAAACTGCGCTATTTGCCAGAGGGAGGCAATCACGGAGCTGAACTCACGCGTCTGGCCACGAGCACCGCCAACGCACAGATTGCCGGGAAATCCGTGGTTCCCTGTCATCCCCACGGGTTGCACATTGTACGCTTATGAGGATCCCCTACAGATCCCTGACCTTCTGGATCT
>CANPVY010000192.1 GCA_947581845.1 uncultured bacterium
GTCCCTTCGGTCGAAACACCTATCGGTGATTTCTTCGCTGCGGGGAACGGGATGCGGGCGAACGTCAGTTCGCTGCCTATCGAGGTCACCTCTTATGGGCGTGCATTCAATTCCTATTGGCGAATGCCGTTCCGGAAAAATGCCCGCCTCACGATCATGAATGAATCAGATGAGCATGTTACTTCCTGCTATTACTACATCGACTGGCTCGGCTTCGACTCACTTCCAGACGACGCCCTCTATTTCCATGCCCGGTACCGGCAGGAATTCCCTGTTGAACCATTCTCACCTTACACCATCGCCGAGATCGAAGGGCGTGGCCACTATGTCGGTACCGTATTATCCATCCAGAGTTCGATGGGCAGCTGGCTGGGTGAATCGGATGATCGTTTCTATATAGATGGAGAGCGGATCCCCTCCATGGTCGGGACAGGCATGGAGGACTACTTCACCGACGCGTGGAATCATCGACTGTTCACCAATCTGCGGGCCGGGGTCAGCATCTACGAGCCGAAAGGGCTCGATCAGAGAGTCAGCGCCTACCGCTGGCATATCGCTGACCCGGTCATCTTCACCAGGTCTTTGAAGGTGGAGATGGAACGGCGGAGCTATGCCGCGATAACCGACCCAGAGACCGGTGAGGATGTGACCTGGGATTTCAAGTATCGCCCTGACGTCTTCTCCTCAGTCGCATACTGGTATGCCACGGAGCCGGCCGACAGGTTCTGGGAGTTCGCGTCCGTCTCGGAACGATTGAACCCGGAGATATTCGTCGAGACTACCCTGATGCTGGATAAGCTCAGAGCTTCGCCCGGCATCCGACTCAGTCAGAGGTACACCCGCTCGACCAATGCCGCCTCAGGTCCGGCACGCAAAGCTATGACGTATGTAGAGAACAACGAGATTGGGGCGTGGCTCGAGGTCCCAGTGAAGGTCGAGGAGTCCGGAGACTACTCGATCTCGATCTACCAGATGCTCTTCCGAGATTACGGGACCTGGAGAGTGACGATGAAAGGCCCCGGCTTCGATCAGCTTCTGGATCCGGCCATGGACTTCTACGATCCCTACTTTGTCCAAACGTTCAACATGCCCGAGAACTACCTCTACGGAACATGGTACGAGAACAAGGTCGGGGTCTACTCACTGGAGCCGGGCGACTATACCATCCGATTCGAGTGTATCGGAGCAAACCCGCTGGCTCGCGTCCGTGGGGTGGCATATTCGCAAGCTGGCAGAAGGTATATCGAAGAAACACCCGCCGGCCGGGCTGGCCTGAACATGGCCCTGGATGCGATCTCTCTGCGCAAACTGCCATGGGAGGACACGTGGGGCTGGATGCAGGACTACCTTGCACGTGAGGAACAGCTCTTTGCCCGTATGGTCGAGACGGCGACCGCGGCCGTCCGAAAGCTTGCCGAGGCGGTCGAGTCATTCAGAGAGGACACAGGAGAGTATCCACTCAATCTGGATGAACTGGTCGAACGACCCGCGCGGCTTGCTGGAAGACACGGTCACTGGCCGTACGTAACTCCAACCGCTGAACGGAGCATCCCACTCGATCCCTGGGGGCAGCGTTATCGTTACTTGATACCAGGAGCATACAACCCGGAGAGTTTTGACGTGTGGTCAGTGCACGGCAACGAGAGGGACCGTAGCGTCTGGATTGGCAACTGGGAGTAGCTGAAACCGGGAGCATGGATGGGGGCTTCTATCTCGGAATCGATGTTGACACGGGCAGTGTCCGTGCGGGCATCTTCGACGCCACCTGCTCGCTCGTCGTGTTGGGCGAAGGAGATGCTTTACTTACGGTGAGCCCCACCGATGAACCAGGCCAGGACGTCATCGTCTGGATGGATCACCGGGGCTGGGAGCGTCCTGTAGGTCTTGCTGCGCTGGTAGGGGGAAGGGCCGCACGACCTCAATTGAGGTTTCTATTCGCAGCCATGACCAGGTACGAGAGGTGGAAAGAAGGAAGTGTCGAGCTTCGTCAGACTGCTCTGCAAGCTGATCGAGGCATTTCCAGTTCAGCGTTTCCAACCGGACGTGGAAGCGTGATCCCTCTCTCGCCGCGCTATCCTCAGACTCTGAAGTAGATGCGTCTCCAGTGCAGGTACCACATGATCAGTAGCCAGAAGGTCACGTAAGCCAGGGCGAAGGCCAGGGACCCGTTCAGTGGACCGAGCCAAGCGGCGAACACTCGGGTGTAGATCCAGTCGTAGCACGAGCTCGTCTCTCCAGCGGGTGCGGGCCATCGCGAGGTAAGCATCAGGCTGGCCACGAGCTGCGCGCCAAAGAGTGCGGCGATCGCGTTAGCTCCATAGGCTTCGAATGGCCGGCACCATGTCCGCCAACCCAAGTACTCGATCAGCCCGTAGAATACCGCGAAGGCCAGCGTGGCCGCACCGGCGGTGAATAGCACGAACGAACTCGTCCACAGGCTCTTGTTGATTGGGAAGACCAGGTCCCACAGCAACCCGACCGCGATGGCAGCCACAGCGGCCCCCAGCAGTCCCATCACCTGAACGCCCTTCCCACGCTCAGCCATGAGCCATTCACCGACGAATGTGCCCAGCAGTGCCGTGGCCAAAGCCGGAAGAGTGCTGAGTAGACCTTCGGGATCGGACGGACCTCCCAGCCAGAGGTGTGCCTGACCCAGGACGAGCCGGTCCAGATAGCCGGCGAGATTGCCTGCCGGTGACAGATCACCGGCCCCGAAACCGGGCACCGGAACCTGAGTCATTAAGGCCCAGTATCCGAACACTAGCCCGCCGACCGCCAGCCACCTTGCGAGCGGCTTCAGGAGCAGGTACAGCACCGAGGCCACAAGGTAGACGATGCCAATCCGCTGCAAGATCCCCATGATGCGGAGCGTATCCCAGTCGCTAAATCGCGGGAACACGGCCAGGATAAGCCCGAGCGCGAAAATCAGCAGGCTCTGCTTGATGACACGACCGACCAGCTCGCCTGAGGGAATGCCGCGGGCCCGGTGTCTCCTCAAGAAGATCGGTAACGCTAAGCCGACGCTGAATAGGAAGAACGGGAACGCGAGATCGGCCAGCGTCCAGCCGTGCCATTCGGCAAGCCGCAGCGCTGGGTAAACGTGATTCCAGCTACCAGGGTAGCTGATCAGAATCATCGCTGCGACGGTCGCGCCACGAAAAGCGTCAATCGAGCGCAGCCGGCCGGGGATTGGAATCCCGCGAGTGGCTGGGACCTCTTTGGGGGCGGCTTCCTCTTGTGTCACGCCGGCCGACGCTGTGGCATCGTCCGCCCTTTCTGCCGGTTCCAGAACCTTCTCGGGGCCGGTCACTCGGGTGCTGGGCACCGGGATGCCGGGCTCTTCGTGGCTCGGCTCGGCGGCGCTGACCGGCTGTTCGGGTAGCCGCAACGTGGACAGGAGGCGGACAAGGGCTCGATCCAGTTCCGCCGCCGACGCGAATCTGAGCGCCGGATCCTTCTGCAGCAGTCTGTTGATGATGGTTTCAAGTTCTTTTGGGATCTCGGGATTCAGCTGGCGGGCTGGTATCGGAACCTCCTCCAGCGTCTTCTCGATAATCTCCCAATTCCCGTCCTCGCTCAGAGGTTCGCCGACGGGCGTTCCGCTCCATGGGTCGCGTCCGGTGAGCATGTTGAACAAGATGACACCGGTCGCAAAGAGGTCGGTTGCCGCGCTGATGCGGTCGGACTCCCCTTTGATCTGTTCGGGCGCGGCGTAGCCCGCCGTTCCCGGCATACCTCGGCTGAGGTCGCTGAGGCTCTGCTGACCCAGGACCTTGGCGATCCCGAAGTCCAATATCTTGACTTGTTCTTCCTCTGCGTCTCGGGTGAGTAGGATGTTGTCCAGCTTCATGTCACGATGGACCACGCCTTGTGCGTGAGCGACTTCGAGCGCCTGGCAGATCTGTCGCGTGAGCTCTAGAGCCCGAACGACATGCATGCTGCCCTCACTGCGGATCGTCCTGGTGAGGGGAAGACCGTCAACGTACTCCATCGTGAAATAGAAGAACCCCTCCTCTTTGTCCTCCTGTAACACATAGAGATGGACGATATGGCTCGATTTGCCGCCGAGCTTGCGCAGCAACTTGGCCTCACGCTGAAAACGCTCTATCGACTCCTGTTCGCGCAGAAGTGCGGGGTGGATGATCTTGAGCGCCTCGATGTCGTCCAGTCTCAGGTTCTTGACCTTGTAGACGTTACCGAATCCACCGCCGCCCAAGAATTCGAGGACTTCGTACGTTCCGCCGATGATGCGTCCAAGGAGGGGATCTCCCCGCGAGGTATCGACAGGCTGCAGCGCCGACCCATCGCGCGGGCAGAACTTAATGCGGTCCGCGTACTCGCGCTGGCACTCCGGACATTTCTTCATCCAAAGCTCACCCTCCTCCCGTCCGATCGTTGTCTCCTGCTTGAGCACATCACTCGTGGTCTTGCCTTCGGACGGATTGCGACCAGTCCCGCTACTTCGCTTTAGGCGGCGATACCGACTTCCGAGTCTTCTTCCGTCTCGCCACCTCGCCGGGCGCTAACCTGGCGCCACACTCGCGGCAGAAGTTGTGGTCTCTTCGGTTGAGGGTCTTGCAGGACGGGCAAAAGGTGCCCCGGATGAGTCTTGTCGTCGAGACCGAGGCCCGTTTCGGGGTCTGCAGTCTCTCGCCGCACTCCGTACAGAAAGCGGCGTCGCGCGGGTTCTTCGTATGGCAGACCTGACACACGGACATGAGCACCTCGGGAGTGAGTTCTGCCTATGATGCCGGGATGACTCGTCTACATCTAAGCCCTCTCTTGCTTGGCTGTCAAACTCGTGGTCACACCCGCGCCAAGCTCCTACAACGCTCCGGAAGCGGTCGCGCGCCGTCTCGGCCGTGGCTCCTTACCTGGGGCCATTTCCCATCACCTCGCCCAAGGCCGCTGCTTCTTCGGGCCAGGCGAGGCGGGCCAGATGTAGGTACTCACCGCCGGCGGTCTGCCACCGATAACGCTCCTGCATGTATGGCGTTAGGGATCGCGGGCTCTGCTGTCCGTCGCGAGAGTCCCATAAGATCCACCTCACGCGGGCTTGCTGGAGTAGAAGGATGTCCTCCGCACGAGGGTCACGTCTCAGCATCGACTCGGCGTAGGGATCGCGCCAATTCGTCCAGGCGGAAGGGACCACGACTATCTTCCGTTTGCCCAGCGGCTGTGCTAAGACCCCACCGAACAGTAACCCGGTGGAGGTCTGCCAGCGCCAGCGGGACACAGTGTCTGCATTCAGGAATTCGCTGAATCCCGGGGCCTCTTCCAGGCCCGGGTAGCGTACCTCCAAGCTTGTGCCAAACACCATTCGGTCTCCTGCTGCCTGCGGGTGACGACCGAATTGCCACTCGAGTCCCAGCGTCCTGTTGCACTCCCAGACTGCGACGCCGACGATCGCGAAACCCAGAGCGAGGGTAAGGAGGTGCCCGCGATTCCGGTGCCAGCGAGAGGCAGCGTCGTAGAGTACCACAGCGAGACATGGCAGCCCGAGTGCGTGAAGCCAGAAGGTGCGGAGAGACAATGCCGGGAAATTAGTCACGGCGAGCAGCGGTAGGACCAAAACGCTCAGATAAGCGAGCCTGACGACGAGCTCACGCTGTCGCCGCCGAGCGGCGAGGAACCACAGGTAGATAAAAGCAGGCAGCCCCCCTCCAACCCAGATGTAGCCCAGCCCCCCCAACTTGTACACGAAGTGGATGGGAGCGTCGAGCTGCAGCCAGGCGATGAAGACATGAGCCCACTTGGGATATTGTCTTAGCCATTCCGGAATGCTGAGATCAGCCCAATACCTATGATCGAGTCCCGCTGCGATTACTTTTTGGCCGAGCATTAGCTGCACTGGATGGATAGGGTTTCCTGTCACCACCAGATTGCGGATGTACCAGTAGCCGCCGACGGCCACAACGATGGCGCCGGCGAGGGTCAGGGCGAGCGCTTCAACTCGATAAAGCTTGAGACCGTTCACCCAAAACACGCCAGCTACGGTCACCAACGTGAGTGCCATGGCAAATGGAAGGCCGAAGCCTTTTGACCCCAACATCAGCCCGACGTTCATCCCCAGAAGGGTCGCCTTCCAGCAGATCCTGCGTCGCCTGTGAAACGTGAAGACACATGAGGCCGCGACCGCTCCTATCACAGTGCTCGCGAAGCCAGGATCGATGTAGGCCGTCAGGCTGACGCTCACGAAAGCCGACGCTCCGAAGATCAACCCTCCTGCGAGCCAGCACCAAATACCTCGCGCTCCCAGATGGCTCGCGATCACCGCGAGCCCGGTAAACGCGAGCGGCCAGTACCAAAGGTTGCAGGCGTCCAGCAGCCGGCTGGTCTGAAAGACGAAGTGGGCGAAGAAGCTGCTGAGCTCGACGCCCATCGGGAAGTTGACGTTCGGGACGTCCGGCGTGCTGGCGACGAAACCCACTCCTCCCTGCACGACCCAGTCGTGGATGGCGGGTATGTGATAGGCCAGACCGTCAAACGCGTAGGGGGAACGAAGCAGCGCCAGAACCCACAGCTGTAGCCAGGTCCAGCCTGCCCACAGCAGCGCGCAGGCAGCGAGGATTCGCAGAAACCAGTGAAAAAGAGGAGTCTTAGTCCGCGGCAGTCCCGGCCTAGCGGTTGGCGCGGCACTCGGATCTCTGAAGCGCGTCCCAAAGAGCCACGCCAAGATCAGGGATGTGACGAGTACGGATATCGCGAGGGGCCGGTTCAAGCC
>CANPVY010000193.1 GCA_947581845.1 uncultured bacterium
GGTCTAGGGGTAGGGCAAAGCCGTCTGTCCACCGTCCCTCATCGGCGATGCACCCAACGCGCGTCGTCCCCCGGCGGCGCGCTGCGGGAGCGGATGAGGTGGGCCTCGAGCGTGGGCGCTTTTCACGAGTCCGTGATGTTGGAAGATGTGGTCCGCTGTCTGGGAGCGGATCGCGGCGGCCTCTACCTCGACGGCACAGTGGGCGGTGGAGGGCACGCGGAGGCCATTCTGAAAGTTGGAGAGGACGTCCGCCTGTTGGCGGCGGACCGTGACCCTGAGGCGTTGGCCGAGGCACGTGCGCGACTGCGGACGTTTGGGCCGCGTGTCGCGTTCGCGCCGGGGGACTACGCGGACGCACGTGAGCTGTTCGGTCTGGGGGAGGGCGCGTTGGCTGGAGTTCTGTTGGACCTGGGGGTGTCCTCCCACCAGATCGACACAGGCGCGCGTGGCTTCTCCTTCCGTCCGGGAGTACCGCTGGATATGCGGATGTCCGGCCAAGGCCCTGAGCCAACGGCGGCGGAGCTGCTGGCGAGCCTGTCGGTGGATGAGCTGGCCGAGATCTTCCGTGCCTATGGGGAGGAACGGCGTGCGCGGCGCCTGGCGGCCGGGATCGTTGAGAGTCGCAAGCGCGTTCCGCTACGGACTAGCGACGATCTGCTGAGAGTGCTGGAGGCGGTGTGGGGTCGGCCGGTCGCAGCTGCCGAGGCGGCGCGGATCTTCCAGGCGCTGCGCATCGCGGTGAACAAAGAACTGGATTCGCTGGGACGGGCACTGCCGGAACTCCGTGATCTGTTGGCGCCGGGCGGGCGCCTGGTTGTGATCTCATATCACTCGCTGGAGGACCGTCTCGTTAAGCGCGCCTTCCGCGAGTGGAGCCGCGACTGCGTGTGTCCGCCGAACCTTCCGGTCTGCCGTTGCCGAGGGCGGGCATTGGGCCGGGAGGTCACCCGCGTGCCACTGCGTCCGAGTCCTGAGGAGGTGGCGCGGAACACTCGTGCACGGAGCGCGCGGCTGCGGGCCTGGGAGCGGGGGCAATGAGGCTCAGGGGCCTGCTCAGCGCTGTTTCTGCGATGTTCCTGCTCGCCGGCATGTTCGTGGCGGTCCATCGTGGGGCGTACGGGCGCGGCGTCGCCGAGCGCATCGGCGGAGTCAACGACCGACTTGAGGCAGCGGAGGTCCGCCGCAGTGAGCTCGGACAGGAGATCGAGTACCTGCGCGGCAGAGCCCGGATCGTGCGAGCGGCGGAGCGTCTGGGGCTGCACGAGCCGACCGAGGAGGAGTTGGTGATTCTTGAGCTCAGCGCTGGCGCGTCGAGAGGCCTGGGAGGTGGGCCGTGAAGTCTGCGGCCCGGCAGGCGCGACGCCTGCATCTGAGGCACGGCTTGCTGCAGCTGGCGCTGCTGGCTGCGGTCGCCCTGATCCTCGGGCGTGCGTTCCAGCTACAGGTGCTCCAGGGCGCGGAGTGGAGTGCCCGGGCGATCGCACAGCACGAGACGCGGGTCCCGCTGCCGGCTCCGCGCGGCACGATCTACGACCGGGAGGGCCGCGAGCTGGTCGTCAGCCGGACGACCTACGAGATCTTTGTGGCGCCTGCTGAGCTGGCGGACAGGAGTGCGGCGGCCGAGGTGATACGTAGCGTGCTGAGGCTCGGGCCCGAGACGACCCGACGGATCGCTGAGGGTAAGCGACCCTGGGTTCGGCTGCCGGGTACCTACTCGGCGCTCCAGAAGGAGAGGCTCGAGGAGCGCATCGCCCGGGGACTCCACCCGCAGCCCGTGGTGGATCGCTTCTATCCCCGTGGTTCCTTGGCTGCCGAGATCGTCGGCCGCGTCGATTTCAACGGTCATGGCCAGAGTGGTCTGGAACTCGCCTTCGATTCGGTGCTGACGGGCCAGCCAGGCTTCGGTGTGCGGCAACGTGACGCGACCGGTGCCTCGGCGGACTGGCTTACCGTGACGGTCGTCGCGCCGAGTCCAGGCGGCGCTGTCTACCTGACGCTCGATGCCGAACTGCAGGCCCTCGCCGAATCGGTGCTGGAGGACGCGGTCAGAGAGACGGAGGCCAGTGGCGGTGACCTGCTGATCATCGAACCGAAGACCGGCGAGCTATTGGCCGCGGCGAGTCGGCGGCGCAACTGGAGACTACCGTACCTGACGGCGGCCACTGAGCCCTACGAGGCCGGCTCCACGCTCAAGCCTTTCACCGTGGCGGCTTTGCTGGCAGAGGGCCTGGCCGAGCTGTCCGATACTGTGAACACGGGCAGCGGATCGTATCGGACCGCAGGGCGGACGATCCGTGACGAGCGACCGCACGGGCGCCTGAACTTGGCGCAGACGCTGGCGGTCTCGAGCAACGTGGGCATGGCCATATTCGCGGAGCGCCTTCCGAAGGGCGTCCAGTTCAGCTACCTGCGGAGTTTCGGCTTCGGGACACCCACCGGTCTCACTTACCCTTCCGAATCCCCTGGTGTTCTTCGACGCCCTTCGGAATGGTCCGCGCAAAGTCAGGCGTCGCTGGCCATCGGCTATGAGGTCGCGGTCACCCCGCTCCAGTTGGTGATGGCCTACGGCGCGCTGGCGAACGGTGGTGTGCTGATGCGGCCAATGCTGGTACGCGAAGTCCAAAGTGCTGAGGGCACGATCCGCTGGAGGCGTGACCCGGAGATGATCCGTCGTGTCGTGCCCGACGACGTGGCCGGGAGGTTGCGCGAGGTGCTGGCCCGTGCCGTGACGCATGGCACCGGCCGCAGCGCGGGCGTGCACGGTCTCAGTGTCGCCGGGAAGACCGGCACGGCCCAGCGGTTCGATCGGCGGCAGGGGTACTCGGGTCGTTCATACACGTCGTCGTTCGTCGGCCTGATCCCGTCGGACGACCCTCAACTGGTGATTCTGGTCAAACTCGATGAACCGAGCGGCGCGTATTCCGGAGGCGCGACGGCTGCGCCTGTGATGCGTACGGCTGTGCGTGCCGCTCTCGCGGGAAGCTACTGGTCGGCGCCGCCGCTGATGGGGGAGCCGGAAATTCCGGATGAACAGGCGGGAGTACCAGCGGGTCGGGCGCCGGCCGGTAGCCCTTATGTGTTCGCTCTCGATGCGCCATTGCTGCGCGCCCAGGACGATCGCTTGACGTTGCGGGACGTGGCCGCAGTACCGGACGTGCGAGGGCTCTCGCTGCGTGCGGCCGCTCAGCGGCTGCATGAGGCGGGCTGGCGAGTCGTTGTGCGGGGAGGCGGACGTGTGGTGTCAACACAACCAGCGGTCGGAACTGAGTTGCGCCGAGGCGAACGTGTGGTCCTCATGGGTGGCGACCTCAGCCCACCGCGACGCTCCGAGAACCCAGCAGGTGCGGGGTGATCCCGATCAGCCATATCGTTGCCCGCCTCCGGTCCCAGGGACTGCTGGCCGCGCCCGCTCCGCGTGTAGATGTCGCGGTGACCGGGATAAGCGACGACTCGCGGAAGGTGCAAGCCGGGTATCTCTACTGCGCGATCCGCGGGTTGGTTCATGACGGGCACCGCTTCCTCGCAGATGCCGCTGCGGCGGGCGCGGTAGCGGCGCTCGTCGAAGATCCTCAGGCCGGACTCGACCTGCTTCAGATACAGGTCAGTGACACGCGGCGCGCCGCAGCTATCGCCGCGCAAGTCGTGTTTGGAGAGCCGGCGGCCGGATTGCGCCTTGTCGGTGTGACTGGGACGAACGGCAAGACGACGGTCGTCCATCTTGCCCGCCACATCCTGTCCCAGCGCCTCGCCAGCGCATCGATCGGCACACTCGGCGTTGTGACGGCGTCGGACGTGCGCGAGGTCACACAGCTGACGACACCCGCTGCCGTGGACTTCGCGCGCCTGCTCGCCGAGCTGAAGGAAGCTGGCGTCGAGTGCGTGGTTGTGGAGGTCTCCTCACACGCGCTGTCTCAGCGGCGCGTGGACGGAGTGAGTATTGAGGTCGGCGTCTTGACGAATCTGAGCCGTGACCATCTCGACTACCACACCGACTTCGAAGATTATCGCGCCACGAAGTGGCGCTTGGCCGAACTGGTCGCCAACCACGGCGCGCTCGTCATCAATGCGGACGAGCCGGCCTGGCGCGGCCTGCCCGCGCGTGGTCGCCAGATCCGCTACGGCCTGCAGGCCGAGGCGGAGTATGCGGCGCGAGATGTCAGTCTGGGCCCCTGGGGTTCGCGCTGGACACTGATCGGGCCGGGCGAGAGAGCAGCGGTCGAACTCCCGCTGCTCGGCGAGTTCAACGTCGAGAACGCGCTGGCGGCCGCGGCCGCCGCCAGCGTCATCGGCCTCGACCTGGGTACGGTGGCCGAGGCGCTGGCGACGGTGCCGTCGGTACCGGGGCGGCTCGAGGTCCTGGCGCGGGCACCGCTGATCCTGCGGGATTACGCGCACACGCCGGCCGCGCTGCGGCGGGTGCTGGCAGCGCTTCGTCCCCTGGTGAAGGGACGGCTGATCGTCGTCTTCGGCTGCGGTGGTGACCGTGATCGGGGGAAGCGGCCGTTGATGGGCCAGGCGGCGGCTGAGGGCGCCGACTACACGATCGTTTCCTCCGACAACCCGAGGACGGAGCCGCCGGAGGCGATCATCGCCGAGATCCTACCGGGTCTCGGATCGGCGCCGTACGAGCGCATCGCCGATCGTCGCGAGGCAATCGCCCGGGCTATCGAGATCGCCGAAGGCGAGGATGCCGTGTTGCTGGCAGGTAAAGGACACGAGACCTACCAGGTCGTCGGCGAGGGGCGCAGACCGTTCGACGAGGCCGTGATCGTGAACGAGCTCCTCTCACAGGGACAGGGGAAAGCGTGATGCCACGATTCTCCTGGACCAGTGCACGGGTCGCTGAGGCGCTGGGAGTCCCCGCGGCAGGGCATGAGCTTAGGACCTACAGTGGGATCTCCACCGATACTCGCACGTTGCGAACCGGTGAGCTCTTCGTCGCATTGCGCGGGCAGCACTTCGACGGCCTGGAGTTCGTGGCGAGGGCGGCGCAGAGCGGGGCACCGGGCGCGGTGGTAGAGCGACGACCGCAAGGCGTGCCGGATGACTTCGAGCTATTCGTGGTTGATGACGCGCTGCGTGCGCTGGGCCAGCTTGCCGCCGTGCGCAGGCATGCGCTGGATCCCACCGTCGTCGCCATCACCGGGACGAGCGGGAAGACCACGACGCGCGAGCTGACCGTTGCGGCACTGGGCGACCGTGCCTACGCCAGTCCCGGCAACTACAACAACCTGGTGGGACTGCCGCTCTCGATATTGGGAGCGCCGGAAGACTCGGACATCTGGGTGCTCGAGCTGGCGTCCAATCAGCTCGGTGAGATCGAGCAGCTCGCGCGCATCGCTGAACCTGACTGCGCCGTGATCACGTCGGTGAGCGAGGGTCACCTCGAGGGTCTGCTCGATCTGCAAGGTGTGATGGAGGAGAAGCTCGCGCTGCTTTCTAGCCTGCGGGCCGGGGGGCGGGCGCTGGTCTGCGATGAGCCCGCTGAGCTTGCCCGGCAGGCACGTCAGCGGTTCCCGGATGTGCGAACCGTTGGGCTGAGCGGCGAGGCGGACGTGCGGCCGGAAAGCTGGTCGGTCTCGGCGGACGGAATCGCCTGGCGCTGGTCCGGGGTCGACTTCCGGCTGACGGGCTACGGGACCCACCTGATCCGTGACGCGCTGTTTGCACTGGCGGTGGTAGAGCTTTTCGGAGTGGACGCCCGCCAGGCGGCAAAGCGGCTGCGGCTGGTGAAGCCGCTGCCCATGCGGGGCGAGCTGCGTCAGCTCGCCGAGGTGACGCTGCTTGTCGATTGCTACAACGCGAACCCAGCCTCCTTCCGAGCAGCGCTCGACTCGCTTTCCGCCCTGGCCGCCGGTCGCCGCCGAGCCGTGTTGGCGGGGACGATGCTGGAGCTGGGCGAGCAGTCGCAGGCGTTGCACGAGCGGGTGGCGCGGTCGATCGCTGAGGAAGGAATCGAGCTCATCGCCGCGACCGGCGAATTCACGGCGGCTTTCGCCGGGCTCGCGGACGAGCTGGGGGAGCGACTGATCAGGGCCCGCGAGCTCGATGTCGCGTACCGCGAGCTGGCGGCTCGGCTGCGGGGCGATGAGGTCGTGCTTATCAAAGCGTCCCGCGCCATGAAGTTCGAGCGGGCCGTCCCGCTCTTCGAGCGTGACTACGGTGGGAAGGGGCAGCTGAGAATCTCGGGAACGCACGCATAGCGAGGTCGACGTGCTATACGAATTCCTGTTTCCGCTGGCCGACAAGCACATCGTCTTCAACCTGTTCCAGTACATCACGTTCAGGGCCGGCGGAGCCATGCTGACGGCCCTGATCATCGCCTTCCTGGCCGGGCCGCCGATCCTGTCCTGGCTGCGGCGTAGAGGGCTCGGTCAGGTGATCCGCCTGGACGGGCCGCACGCGCATCTGGCCAAAGCGGGCACCCCCACCATGGGGGGTCTGATCATCCTGGCGTCGGTTATCATTCCGACGGTCCTCTGGGCACGCTTGGACAACGCGTACTTGCTCATTGCCCTCGGCCTCACCGTGGCCATGGGGGTGTTGGGCTTCGTGGACGACTACCTCAAGGTGGTGCGGCGTGAGTCGCGCGGTTTGGTGGCACGCAACAAGCTGGTGGGCCAGCTGCTATTGGGCCTGCTGCTCGGCTTGCTGATCTGGACCTACCCGCTCAGCGAGTACCCGGTGAACCATACGACGCTTCCCTTCTTCAAGGAGTGGAGGCTGGTCATCTGGGTGCCGTTCTTCGTCCCCTTCGTCGCCCTGGTCGTGAGCGGCAGCGCGAACGCCGTGAACTTGAGTGATGGGCTCGACGGGCTCGCGGCGGGTCTGGCGGTGATCGCGGGCGGTACCTTCGGGCTGTTCGCTTATCTGATCGGCCGCGTAGATGCCTCCCACTATCTGGGCCTGTTCTATCTCCCTGGCGTGGGCGAGCTGTCGGTGTTCTGCGCCGCCTTGGCGGGCAGCGCCCTCGGGTTCCTCTGGTTCAACAGCCACCCCGCCGAGGTCTTTATGGGTGATACAGGCTCACTCGCCCTGGGCGGGGCGTTGGGCACCGTGGCCGTACTCATCAAAGGGGAATTCCTGTTGTTGATCATCGGCGCCGTGTTCGTTGCAGAGGCGCTGTCCGTCATCCTGCAGACGAGCTGGTTCAAGTATACGCGTAAACGTTTCGGTCAAGGGCGTCGCATCTTTCGCATGGCACCCCTGCACCATCACTTCGAGCAGCTCGGCTGGTCGGAGTCGAAAGTCGTCGTTCGCTTCTGGATCGCAGGTGTGCTCTGTGCGTTGATCGCGCTCAGCACTTTGAAGTTACGGTGAAGATGTCCCAGACGTGGTCGGAGCTGCGCGTGGGCGTGCTCGGACTCGGTCGCAGCGGCCGCGCCGCGACGCGGCTGCTGGCGCAGGCCGGCGCCTCGGTCTACGCCAGCGACGTCGCCGATACGCCCGAGCTCCGCGCGCAAGCGGAGCGGCTGCGCGGCCCGCGAGTCGACATCGAGCTGGGCCGGCACGATTCCGCGCAGTTGCAGCGCTGCGACCTGCTGGTCGTAAGCCCCGGCATCCCGCCCAGCGCCGAGGTGTTTCAAGCGCCGCCTGTGCGCTCGCGGCCGATGATCTCCGAGCTGGAGCTCGCCTTCAGGTTTCTCGGCGCGCCCGTGATTGCCATCACGGGCACGAATGGAAAGACGACGACGACGGCCTGGACGGGCGCGATTCTCGAGCAGGGCGGCGCACGCGTGGGTGTGGGTGGCAACATCGGACGTGCGCTCTCGGAGCTGGCTGCCGATCCGGAGGCGCGGCATGAATGGGTGGTGGCCGAGGTAAGCTCGTTCCAGCTGGCGTTGATCGACAGGTTCAGGCCGGCGATCGGCGTCTTGCTTAACCTCTGCCCGGATCATCTCGATTGGCACGTCGACCTCGAGGACTACTTCGCGGCCAAAGCACGCCTGTTCGACAACGCGGACTCCCAGAGCCGCTGGGTCCTCAACGGCGAGGACGAGGGAGTGCGCCGCCTGGCGGCAGGGCGGCCCGGCAACGCGCGTTACTTCCGCGTCTCGTCAGAACTCGAGCACGGTGAAGAGGGCGCCTTCCTCAATCGCGACGGCATGTTGGTGACTCGCCGCCACGGCGAGGAGGTGGAGTTGGTCAACGAGCGGGAGCTCAAGCTGCTGGGAGCCCACAATGTGGCCAACGCCCTGGC
>CANPVY010000194.1 GCA_947581845.1 uncultured bacterium
CAGGATCAACTCGCGCCGGCGGAAGCTGGCCAGCATGGCCGCCACGGGCCTCCGTGTCATGTAAGGCACGCGTCCGTCGAGGCCGTACTTGTATCGATTGAAGTCGAGGCACTCGCTCCCGGCGACGAACGGGACGCGACCTCGATAGTCCACGAAGCCCTCCCCCGCGATCAGATCCGGTCGTTCGCGGTCGAAGTAGAGCACCGAGGACGGGTTGGCGACGATGTAGCGAACGAAAATGCCGCGGGCCCGGAGCTCGTCATAAACCGGCGTTCCAAACGAGTATCGGCTGACGAGTTGTCCGCCAGCCGAGTGGCCGACGTGCACAATGGCCTTGACACGAGGATAGAAGTCCACGATGTGGCGCACCATTCCGTCCAGGAGATCGAAGTTGCTCACCGGCGGGTCGTTGACCGAGTTCGCGCCCTCGCGCCAGCCTCCGTCCCAGAAGGGATAGTGCCCCTGCGCGTAACGCTCGGGCCTGTCGGCGATGTGGTGCGCTCCGATCATGGCCGGCGACACGACCAGCGTGCTGACCTTCAGATCCAGCTCAGGCCGCTCCCGATCGGCCGCGTCGAGGGCGGCCATGAGTCCGTCAAAGTACGTGGTCGGGTTCTGGCTTGCGCCGTGATGAACGAAGACAACCAGCTTGACGCGCGGGTCGGCATCCCTAATCACGTCGTGAGTGCCGTCGTACGTCAAAATGTGCTCCTGCCCATCGACTGTGAGGGGAAGATCGAACCGACCGTGCTCCTCCTGGGCTTCGACGGATCCGACCGTGCCGAGAATCATGAATGTGGCCAGAAGCTGATGTCTCACGATTACCTCCGCGGCTACGTGGTATGTGTCGCTACTACGGTGTATTGCCAGATGACGGCTGCCATGGTTCCCGGACCTGTGGCACGGCCTCCATCAACAGAGCCAACGCACGTGCGAAGGCCGGGTAGCCCTCGTCGTCACCCTTGGCGTGGCCGAGTCGCACGACCACGAGATCGTGCGTCGGGATGATGAACGTGAATTGCCCACCGGCGCCCGCCATGTAGTAGGCGTCCTCGGGGACCGGCCAGGCGTTCGTCCGATTGAGCCAGAACAGCCCGCCGTACCGAGGCTCCGACCACGCCGGGGCCGGCGTCCGCACGAATTCGACCCAGCCCTCAGGGAGCAAGCGTTCGTCGTTCCAGACGCCGTCGTTCAGGTAGAGCAGCCCCAGGCGTAACCAGTCGCGGCCGGTTCCCAACTCGTAGCCGGTCAGCTCGAAGTTGCCGTAGGGGTCTGTCTCCAATACCATGCGGCGGATGCCCAGCTTGTCAAAGACATGTCGCTGCGGATAGCACAGGTACTCTTCGCCACGGGCGATCGCCGCCTGCTTGATCAGATAGAGGAGCGTGAGCGGGTCACAGTTACGATAGCGGCCGACGGTGTTGGGCGGCCACTGGAGCGGACGCGTGATGGCCCATTGATAGGCGTCGATGGCGCCCGTGTACACGTAGAGGTGATCCGGGTAGCCGGCGGAGTCGGAGGCTTCAAAGCGAATCCCGCTTGACATCCGAAGCAAATCAGCGATTCGGATAGCGGCCCGCGGGTCCCCCGGCAGCTGCCACTCCTCCACCGGGGCGGGTTCCCAGAGGTCGTACACACCCTCGTGAATCAGTTGGCCGACCAGCGTCGCCGTAAGGCTCTTGCCCATGGACCACCCGGGAAGGCGCGTCGTGAAATCGGCTCCCGGTCCGTACCGCTCCGCGATGATTTGTCCCTTGTAGGCGACCACAAATGCCGCGGTGAGCGCTTCCGGCGGGTCGAACGCGGCGGCGGTCGCGGCCGTCAGCTTAGCGGCATCGATCTCCGGTGGGGGCGGCTTGTCGGGCAGTAGATCCCCCATTGGCCACGCCTGCGTCGCTGGATCCGGGAGCGCCGCCGTCACCCGAACCGGGGTGAAGTAGACTGAGTCGGCACCGCGCGGGAGAATGACGCACCCTTGATTGCCATAGAGCTTCGCGGTGCGCGTCACACCGTTCCGCAGGGTCAGGTGCACCGCCTGCCGCTCCAGGTCCACAACAGTATCAGTTATCGCATGCCGCGTGTCGCGGGGCGAAACGGCAAGACCGTCCTCGTCCGCCGCGGTCGCCAGGTTGCGCCCCGTTATGAAGAGCGCCGAACATAGCACCTTGGCGAACCCGGCTGCCGCGTGCTCAAGCGGGTCCCCTGGAGGTGCCTCCCAAGTGGTGGGCAGCTCCCGCGGAACAGGTCTTTCCTGCGCTCTGCAAAGGCCGCTTGCCGACAACAGCGCAAGGCTTAGCAGCAACACGCTACGCATCATCCTGTCTCCGAATCGTCGAGGTGAACCATCGACTAGCGGTTGTACCGCTCTCTAACGTCGCACATCAGCTCGGGCTCTTGCAAAACCACTCTACGCTAACTGGGCAGGCAACATAAGCTTCGATTCTTCGGACGCCAGCCCGGTCAGCTGCAGCAAGTTGTCAGGTCGCATTCGGTGATAGACCGCAACAGTTCGCACAGCGACCGACGAGGTCAGCTCAGGCGGTTAGTTTGTGATCTGGAACGGATGCTAGAAGATCAGGAAGTAGCGAGGGACCCGGTCCATGTAGTCCCTGTAGGACTCGCCGTATACCTCGAGGCAAGCCTTCTCTTCTGCGAGTACCTTGTAGTGCGCCCCGATGATCCCAATCGCGATCAGTAGGAATGCGATCCACGATCCCATAGCGATGCTAATGCCCAAGAAGCACACCGAGATCATGAACTGCTGTGGGTGCCGAGAGATGCGGTATACGCCGGATGTGACCGGCTGGTCGGCCGGACTATTCTTGTAGTTGAAGAGAGCCACCACGAATCCCGTTAACCCAAGGGCGTAGAACGCGAGGCCTACCCAAAGAACGCCATCGCCATGTCTCAGAGGGGTCAGTATCGACAGGAGAAGCCAGGCTAGGAACAGAAGCAGCCCGAGAACACGGTGAGCCACCCTGGGATCTCTCTGAGCCGATCGATCATAGAGCCTAGCGACTACCGGTTTTGGGAAAAAAACCAGAAGAATGCCGAGGACCAGATAGAAGATCGCTGCCAAGAGCCATCCGTTGAAGAGACCGAATTGCAGGGCTGGGAAAAGCTCCATTGGGCGGCTCCTTGCACGAACCCTCAAACCGGCTGGGAACAATGCGGTCTAGCGGATCAGCCTTTCACCTGCGCGGCAACGACCGACCGCGATTAAGTAATCTAAGCGCCGCACCGCTATGGGCGCCCGCATCAGGTGCAGAGGCTTGCCAGGTGGCGACCTCCCCGACCGCAGCACCAGTCGCTAGGCGGGTAGTGTCAGATCCTCGAGCTGGTCTGGCGCCTCCGTCAGGCTCACGCACGCACTATCGGTGATCAGCACCGTATCGGAGTGACGGAACCCGCCCTGGTCAGGGAAATAGATGCCCGGCTCAATGCTGATAAGCATAGCGGGCTCGAGCTCCCGGTCATCGCCTAAGGCGACGTACGGTGCCTCATGACCGGTTATCCCCATTCCGTGACCAGTTCGGTGCAGAATCCGGTCACCATAACCATGTCGCGCGATCAATTCGCGCACGGCAAAGTCAATCTCACTCAGCACCGCGCCTGGTCGCGCCAGCTCGAAGGCGAGGGCACGCGCCTCGAGCATCGCGTTGAAAGGTTCGTGGGCCCAGTCGGGTACGGTTCCGAGAAAGAAGGTGCGCTCGAGTTCGACCCCATACCCGTCTACCTGAGCCACTACAATCGAGACATGAGGACCTCCCTGCTCCATTGGCATCGACAGCGTCGGGATCCGATGCGGATCGTGGGAGATCGAAGGCGGCCAGACCGTGCCCTTTGCCGAGCAGACCATGGTATTGGCATCCGGAATGTCGGCGAGGATCCTTCCCATCATGAGCTGGGAAACCGAACTGTATATCGCTCCCTCAGCCACACCTGGACGGCAGATCTCCAGCAGCTTCTCATGCCCCAGCGTGACGATCTGACAGGCGTGGACGTTCCTGCCGATCTCGTATGGGGTCTTGACGAGGCGCACATCGTCTATGATGTCCACGACCACCCTGGTGCCAGGCGTCCGCTCCGCGATCCCGATTGGCAGTGCAGACTCGACCCCGACACGCGAAGAAGCGTCTTTGAAGAGAGCACCGTAGACATCGAACCAGTTATGGCCTAAGGGCGCGGGGTACTCGAAGTACGTCGCATACTCGAGATCGCAGCGCGCACGTGCGCGGACATGACTTGTCTCGAGCAGCGGCGCAACCATTACGGGCACTCCCTCACACGGGATCACGAGGAGAAAGGGCCGCTCGTGAACGTAGTTCGCAAAGTTCGTGAGATAGTAGATGTTGACCGGGTTGAAGCTGACGTAGAAGTCGAGTTCCGCGCTGTGCATCCGCGCCTGCACATTGGTCAGACGACCCGCAAGCTCCTCGCGGCTCGGGGGCGATGTGATTGGCGCAGGCAGTCCCTGCAGCATGTTTTCAGGCACTTCGCTTCCTCCGGTTGGTCCATCGGATAGCGGCACCATCTATCTGCCGCCACCCAATGAAATTTCCAGGTCTGGGCAAGTTTCCATCCGCCATCCTTGGGTGTGATCGCAGAGGCATAGGTGCCACGCGTTAAGGGCAATCACCAGGCGCCCACGAGGCCGAACGGTCGAGGCTTGCATTGTGCACGTACAAGTTTCTCATGCGCGCGTTAGACGGCGCGTGAGTAGTCACCAGGGCCAATGATGCTGCGACGCGAAACGGCAACTACAACGAGTGTCGCCGTCGGGATCACCCCCACAAACAAGGCGAGTTGGTAACCACGCATCGGGATTTCAGATAGCGCCTCCATCTCCAAGGGAGCGAAAGGCATCTGAGCCACGATATCGTGCGGCGATATGGTCAAGAACGTCGCGGCGGCGGAGGTCGTGATGAGAGCGAGGAAGGCAACCGCAAACCACCACGACCAGGAGTACCTTTGCGAGATACCCCAGATAAGAACCACGGTCGCGACGATCGACAGATCAACGAGCACGGTTCCAGGCAGACCAAAGGCTACGTGGCCGAACAATGAAAAAAGCCATCGAGCAGCAGCGGGAAATGAAGAACCAGAGCCAGCAACACCATGAGACTGACTGCAACCTTCACATTCTGAGGCGTTTCAGACAACCAGTTTGACGGGATTTCGGCCGTCTGGAACGCGCGCTGTGCAGAAGGGCTCCGATAGAACCGCAGTAGCATGATCGGTATAACCGGATACAGGAGTATGAATCCAAGCGCTACAAATGGCAGGCTGACCAGTGATACCCCCTTCGATGTCACCAACATCATCAGTGCTGTCAATGACAATGGCAGCCCAACGATGAGCCAGGCAATCAGCAACGTCGTCATGATCGCCGGGGTCCACCAACGAAGCTTCAAGTGGCCATAGCCCAACGGAATACACAACACTGCAATGACGTAGTAGCCGGCGATCTGAATCGCAATGTTGGCAAACATCAACGAACCGAACCCAGCACCCCCGTAGTGGAATCGGCCACCATCCTCAAACCAGTAGAAGACGTGTACTTCGGCGGGCCCAAGCAGTGCGCTCACCACGCCGATCAATAGCAGCGCCGTTCCCAAGAGCCGGACTATTGTGATGGACCTCTGATTCACGATACTCGTCTAACCTCCCAGGGAACCCTGCATGCTAGCTGGGCGAACGCGCCGAGAGCACATCCCGCGCCGTCGTCCAACGGATGCCGGGATAGCGGTCGTTGTCGAGCGGCTCAAGGCTCGCCCGGCCGTCGAACATGTTGCGCATGTACTGCATGCCCTGCCATGCCGGGTAGAGTTCATTCTCTCCGGGAGTAAGCGTGCGAGCGACCTTGATGAGCGCCCCAAGCATTCCCAGGCTTCCGGCGCGGAACAGGCGAAACCGTTCCCCGGTAACCTCACTTACGACCGCCGCCAACTCTCGGGCGCTGAGTTGATCGCCAGCGATTCGTAGGAAGCGAGGGGTGGACGGATCAAGAGCCGCGCTCGCCGTGAACGCGGCCGTGTCGTCCATCGTCGTGAAGTCCATGCGCTGGTCCGCATCGCCCCAATAGAGGACTCGCTTCAGTCTGAAGAGAATGAGCGGCATCTGGCCGGTCAGCATATCGGCAAACGCACCGTTGTAGATCGTGGTCGCCGAGATCGGCGCCTTGTCGAGGCGCCTGTGAAACTCTCGGCGCAAATCGAAATTTCGATTCTCGCCGGCTGGTAATTTGGTGAAATCGAGCGAGTAGTCGGACGGAATGAAACGTGGCACGCCAGCCTTGACCGCGCCTTCGAGCAGAACGGTCTGCGTTTCCACGATCACGTCTCGCAATCCCTGTAATGCGGACACCACGCAGGACGCGCCTGAGCATGCCCCTGTGGCTTCGGAAGCGTTGCCCAAGTTGACACAGGCAGTCGCTACACCAAGCTCCTGCAGCCGCTCAAGCCTC
>CANPVY010000195.1 GCA_947581845.1 uncultured bacterium
AACCCTGCACCACCGCTGAATCCGTCGCCACAACGTCATAGCCCTGCGCCACCAGCGTCTCCAACTGCTGCTGCAGTGCTACCCAACGGTGCATATCCTGACGACCCCAGTAGAGCTGACGTGCCGCGACACCGCCCGCCGCCGCCAATCCCAACAGCGCGACCGCCAGGATCACCACACCCACCAAAATCTCGACCAGCGACAGCCCGCCCCGCTCGCGGAGGGCTTCACGCACCCTCCTCCAATTCATTGCAACCCCCCTAACGGCGTCATCCGCAACATTTCCATCCACCCCAGCGCTAGAGACCAACCTCCGACCCCCTCGTCACCGCCCTCACGATCCCGGCCAGCACCGGGAGGATCACCGACTCCGTAAGCGCAAGACCGCTCTCGGTCGTACGCCGCCGTCCCTCCCCGAGCGGCAATCCCCGTGCCGCAAACGCCGGACCGTAGCCACGCTACCTAACTCGTTTCTCAACAGCAAGATAGGGCTGACGTGCACGCTCAGCAGCTCATGCCCACCGTCCACCGTCCACCCGGAATCGGTCAAAGTGACTGCTCCCCGCCCCCCAGATCGGCGGTCACCCGCTCCACCTCGCGCCAGACACGCAGCAGATTCCCACCCCACAGCTTGCGGATCTCCGCCTCGCTGTAGCCGCGGCGTACCAGCTCGAGGGTCACGTTGAAGGTCTCGCTGGCGTCATTCCAACCTACGACACCGCCACCACCGTCGAAGTCCGAGCTGATGCCGACGTGGTCGATGCCGATGAGCCGGACGGCGTAGTCGATGTGATCCACCAGGTCGCTCACGTCGGCTCCCGGCCAGCGCTCATCGATCTCGGCGCGCCGCCGCCGGTATTCCTGGCGCTGCTCGTCGCTGAGGGCTCGCCGGGCCGCGTAGCTCGTAATCCCGATCTCCTCACGGAGCGCCTGCAGCGCCGCGACCTTCTCCGGCGGATCCTCCCTGAGGAACTCGCCCACCGCCACGATCTGTACCACGCCGCCCTTCTCTCTGAGTGCGAGCAGTTGCTCGTCGTCCAGGTTGCGCGAGACGTCGCGCAGTGCCGTGACGCTGGAGTGTGAGGCGATGATCGGCGCACGCGACAGCCTGACGGCATCCAGCATGGTTTGCTTGGACACGTGCGAGACATCCACCATGATGCCCAGCCGGTTCATCTCCGCGATCACCTGCTCGCCGAACTCGCTGAGTCCGCCGTGCTCCGCGTCGGCATCGCCCAGATCACTGCGCGGGTCGGACGAGTCGCCGATATCGTTGTGCCCGTTGTGGGTGAGCGTCATGTAGCGGGCGCCGAGCCCGTGATATCTCTCCAGCAAGCTCAGATCCCGGCCGATCGCGTAGCCGTTCTCGATGCCGATGCAGGCCACCAGCCTGCCAGCGGCGTGAATCCGCTCCACGTCGTCCGCAGAGTAGGCCAGCTCGATCCGATCCGGATACATCGAATCAGTCATCCGATGGATCGCTGCGAACTTCTCCAGCGCTTCTCTCTTGGTACTCTCGTAGTTCTCCGGTGTCCTCTCCCTTTGCCTTACATAGACGATGAAGAAGGCCGTATCCAGGCCGCCCTCCTCCATCTTCGGCAGATCCACCTGATGCTCACCCCGCACGCCTGGGTCGGCTTCCGGCGTGGCGAAGCCCTGCGGGAGGTCGTCGTGGGTATCGATCGTGACCACGTTCTCGTGAATCGTTCGGGCGCGGGCGACCAGCTCGCCCTCGCCGCCACGCGAGCAGGCGACCTGAATGGTGATCAGGAGCCCGAGCGACGCCAGTGCCAGGATTCTCGAAGGCATGTCATCTCCTCTCTGAATCTGCGAGGCTTAACGCCGTTGCTCAGCCAGCCTCGATCAGACTCTCGAAGCGTGGGTGATCTCTCAGCGGGTCCCACGTGGGATCCGCCAGCAGCCACGGCACGGACACCGGCGCGTCCGCCGCGAGCAGGGCCTCGAGCTCGGCGATCGCAGCATCGTAATCGCCGACCATCATGTAGATGTGAGCGAGATTATCAAGCAGCGCGGCGCCCGCGTAGGCGTCCTCGGAGACCGGCAGCAGTTCGACCGCGCGCCGACCCTCACCCACCGCTGCCCCCGCTCGCCCCAGGCCCGCCAGAGCCAGACCCAATTGAGCGTGCAGGCGCGAGTCCCCGGGACTCAGCGCGACGCGCGGCTCCAGGTAAGCGCGCGCCGAGTCGAAGTAAGCCTGCGCACTCGGCCCCTCCTGCGCACGCTCGTACAGAATCGCCTTGGCGAGCAAGTACGAGCCCGTATCGCTGCCGAAGGACTCGGGGTCAAGCCGCTCCAGCGTCTCCTGATAGTCCTGCTCGCGGATGCTGAACAACATCCTGAAGCTCGCCCAGTACAGATCGGCGTGCACCTGCGCGAGCTTCCTGCGAGCCTCCTCGAAATCCGGATCCAGCTCGACCGCCTTCTCGAACATCGCCAGTGCTTCCTCGGCGCCCGCCTGGGTGCGGCTCGATTGCAGGTACTCGTTACCGCGCAGGTAGTAGCTATAGGCTTCCAGGTTCCGGGTCGGTTCCGCCTCGAGGGCTCGACGCTCCGGCTCCATCAGCGTGACATCCAACGCGTCGGCCACCTTCTCGGCGATCTCCGACTGCACCTCGAAGACGCTGGCCAGCGGCTCCTCGTAGATCTCGGCCCAGACGTGAGTCGCGTCAGTCACGCGGATCAGCTGTGGCGTGACGCGCACCCGGCTCTGCCCCTCCGGTCTGTTCTCCCAGCGAACCGTCCCCTCGAGGACATACTCGACGCCCAGCTCCGCGCCGATCTCCTGCACCGTCTTCTCCGTCTCCTTGTAACGGAGCGCACTGGTGCGTGCGATCACTCCCAACCCCGTGATGCTGGCCAGTCGCGCGGTGATCTCCTCGGTGATCCCGTCGGCGAAGTACTGGTCCACAGGCGAACCGAGGTTCACAAAGGGCAGTACGACCAGCATCTTCCGTGAGCCCCCGCTCTCCGCGACGGTCCCCCCTTCAGTCCACCACCCGGGCAGCTTCGGCAGGATGTACCAACCAACGGCGACAGT
>CANPVY010000196.1 GCA_947581845.1 uncultured bacterium
CGAGACCGCTTGCCCGCAAAAGCGGAGACGGTTGCGGAAAGCGTCAAAGTGCGGTAGGTCGTTGCGAAGATCGAGATAGGCACGTCGCCATCCACGGGCTTCACCCCAGGTCACCAACTCGTCCACAGACGTGTCGCTGTAGATGTGACAGAGCCGATCACCGCGGCGTATGCCCAAGGGTGGGATATCCCGGGCAGCCTTGTGGTAATGGAACTTGATCGCCAACGGCCTCTAGCCTTCGGCCTCGTCGAACGAACCGGCCGCCGAGATGTCCTTATCGGTGATCCCGCCCTCGCTGTGCGTTGACAGCGCCAAGGTCACCTTGTTGTAGTTGATCGTGATGTCGGGATGGTGGCGGGCCGCCTCGGCACCATCCGCCACGCGCTGGACGAAGTCGATAGCCTCCGCGAAGTTGGCGAATTCGTATCGCTTAACGATCGCGTTGCCCTCGCGTACCCAGCCGCGCAGGCTCGCGAGCCGATCTTCGATCTCGCCGTCACTGAGGAGCGCCATCAACCGGTCTCCCGTTCCTTTCACCGAATCCGCTGGTACACCTAGAACAGGGTCGTCCGCAGCAACTCCCAGGTAGCCCTGCCCTTCTGATAGATCACTACCGCAAGAATGATCGGCGCCACGATCCTCACGATCCAGAGCCAGCCTCTGAGCAGACCTTCCGAAGCGAAGCCGCGCCGCACCTCGCCCAGCGGATCCGACATCCGCCAACCGACGAAGAGCGCCAGCGCGAAGGCACCGACGACCAGCAAGAACTCGCCGGCGATCTGATCGAACAGGCCCAGAATGTCCTGGTTGAGGGCGCAGGGTAAGCCGATCAGCATGATCACCAGGCCGGCACCCAGCGCGGCCCGGCCGCGATCCAACCTCCAGTTGTCGATCAGGCTCGAAGTGACGACCTCGAGCAGCGAGATGGCCGAAGTGAGCGCGCCTACGAAGAGGGCCGCGAAGAAGACGAGCCCGACGATCCTGCCCGCGGCACCCATGCCGATAAAGGCCCTGGGCAGGCTGATGAACAGCGCGCCGAGGGCGCTTTCACCGATCTCCTGCGACAGACCGAACGCGAAAATCACCGGGAACACCACCAGCCCGGCAAGAAAGGCCACTCCGAAATCGGAGACCGCTATGGTGGCGGCGGACGCCGGCAGGTTCTCGTCCCGTGACAGGTAGCTCGCGTACGTCAACATCGCCCCCATCCCCAAACTCAGGCTGAAGAAGGCCTGGCCCGCCGCGGCGCTCAGGGTATCCGGCGACAGCAGCTTGGCAGGGTCGGTGCGCAGGTAGAAACTGTAGCCCGCCCCGGACCCGGCGAGGAACGCGGCCCAGATCGCGAGCCCTATGATCAGCAGGAATAGCACGGGCATGAGCACCAGAGATGCCCGCTCGATGCCCCGCTTAACACCGCCAACGACGATCGAGATGGTGATCGCCATGAACACGATATGATAGAGCACGGCGCCCGTCCCGGTGGCGGTGTGCTCGAAGTACTCGGAGGGGCTACGCGTGAAACCACTCAGCAGCGCTTCCAGCGTGTAGCGCATCGTCCAGCCGGCGATCACCGAGTAGTAGGCGAGTATCAAGAAACCGGTCGCGACGTAGAGGTAGCCCAGACCAGCTAGCCGCGGACCGCCCACCGTTCTGAGCGCGCCGATCGGGCTGAGACGCGCCCGCCGCCCCACCCCGAACTCCGCCAGCATGATCGGCACGCCAACCACGAAGACCATGACGATGTAGAGGAGCACGAAGGCCGCACCGCCTCGATCCGCCGTGATGTAAGGGAACCGCCACATGTTGCCGAGTCCCACGGCGGAACCGACGGCTGCCAGGATGAAGCCGAGTCTCGTACCCCAACCTTCGCGGCTGCGTGCTTCCATCCCGTCCTCCGTCGTGCAAGTATGTGCAATCGACCGATAGGCGGCCGACCGCCACGCTAGGGTCGGCGCACGGCCCCGTCAAGCGGGGTGGCGGGCAACGTGAGTTAGAGAGAGGTGATCAGAGAAAACGATCCTGGCACCGCTGGGCTCTCCTGACTACCGGCGAACGCCGAACTGGGTAGCGTTGAGCGGGCAGGTAGCGGACTAGATGCCGGTCAGCCGGCACGGAGGCGCCTGCGGCACCAGGATCGCGTTTCGAGGTCGACGGCTCAGCCGCGCCCGTTGCCCCCGGTCACGACCACCTGGGGGCTCAGCTTCCCCTGGCCAACCATCAGCCAGGCTGGCACAGGCTTAGCCGGGCCCGGCCCGTTCAGCCGCAGCGCGTCGTTTCGGTCCCGCTTACACCAGATGAACGCCCGCAGCTGCGGATGTGGTGGCGGCGGCAGACGGTCGACGGCCACAATACCAACACCCCAGCCGTCATGCCGCTTCGGTCTTCGCATCAACATTAATGAGCTTCTCCCGATTCACTTGGCCCACCCCGACGCACCCGCGCCGGAGTGACGTCGGGGGGTACATAGGCAGGCTCCGTGCCCGGAGCGCTCAGCTCGGAAGGCCGCGTGAATTCAGGGATTCTGGACGATAGGGAGTTGCCGGGATGGCGTCTTGCGTGTCCTTCCGACGCGCGACGACGTGTCCCAACGACACGCGAGCCGTGCACACACCCGGTGCGTTCGAGAGCCCGAGCGCTCCGCGGGCAGAGGAAGAACCCTAGCGCGACCGCTTGAGCTCGGCTGCCAGCCGGTCCGCTCGACGAGTGGTTTCCGGGAAGCGATAGCGGCCGCCAGGGGTCAGCCGCAGCACGAGCTCTGCAGCTGTAGGCAAGTCGATGAGATGTCCGACCGACAGGTAGACGGGACGTACGCTTGTGCGAGTGCGCAGGGCCCAACCGATCTCCTCGCCCGTGCTGGGATCGACGAGCGGGGCCCTCGCTCCGCGCTGCTCGGAGAGCGGGCCCGGCTGACCGCAGAGGATCGATTTGGCACAGCCGATGGCGGGCACAGCGAACTCGAGACCGGCATGACAGGCCAAGCCCATACGTCGCGGGTGGGCGTAGCCGTGAGCATCGAGCACCGCCAGATCAGGTGGCACACTCAGGCACTCCCAGGCCGCCGCCAGAACGGGCAGCTCTCTGAAGCTGAGATAGCCCGGGACGTACGGGAAGGTTATGGGCATGACCGCCGTGGCTGTCTCCAGCGTCTCCATGCTCTCGAGGTCGATGACCACCACGGCGGCGAAGGCGAGGTCGCGCGACTTGTCGAACGCGACGTCCGCCCCGGCTGCCCGGCGCGGAGCGAAGCCTGGCGGAGGCTCGAAGCTCAGACGCTCACGGAGCCTGACCTGGATCTCTCGGGCCTCGGCGACGGTCCCTGCCTGCTCCATCTCGCGGCTTCGCAAAATCGGGGCGCCCGGCCAGCACCGGGCGCCCCACTGATCGAGCTTGACCTGGGTCCCCTTAGCTGGCGGGTGGCTCCAGCTTGAAGAACGTGTAGTTCTTGGCTATGAAGGAGGTCCACTCTTCCGGGACTTCGTCGTCCGGGAAGATCGCATCCACCGGGCACTCCGGGACGCAGGCCCCGCAGTCAATGCACTCCTCAGGGTGGATGTAGTACTGATCCTCCCCCTCGTATATGCAGTCGACGGGACAAACCTCTACGCAGGCCGCGTCCTTAACATCGATACAGGGTTGCGCGATGATGTAAGTCACTTCAGTCGATGCCTCCTGTCCGCAGGACCGTGTAGACGAGAGCCATGGGCTCGGTCGGCTGAGACACTGTAGTAGCCCCGAAGATAGGAACGGGCTTCTGCGAGAGCAAGACTTTCTCGATTGACGTGGCAACACTCCCAAGCCTAAGTTGTATCTACAGTTAGCGCACCTGACCCTTCCAGGCTGCCGCGCTCAGAAAGGAGATGTCGCCATGCACCGGAGGCCGCCAACACCGCTCGCGCTAGCCATCTCCGCGGCAATCATCTTAACGGCTGCCAGCTCGGCTCAGGATGGCCCGCCCTCCAATCCCTCGACTTCGGCCTCTTACGCCGTTCTCGCCCGCGACCCCCTCACCGGCGAATACGGAGTGGCCGCCGCGAGTCACGCACCGCTGATCGGCCTGAACCTCGAGTTTCTGGATCCCGACGCTGGAGGTGTCCTCGTGCTCGGTGGTCCCTATCTGGAGATCAACGACAAGGCGCTGATCGCTTTGCGCGACGGCCTTCCACCCGGCCGCGCGATCGCGGTTGGCCTCGTCGGTGATCCAGATCCGGAGGCGCGCCAGTTGCTGGCCCTCTCACCCACCGGAGCAGCGGCGTTTACCGGCAAGAACCTGCCAGAACACGCCGACCATGCTACAGGAGACGGCTTCGTCGCCGCCGGCCATCATCTCGCCAGCGAAGACGTCGTCCCGGCTATTCAGGAAACCTTCGCGGCCTCCGGCGGTCCGCTCGCCGATCGCCTGCTCGGGGCACTCCAGGCGGGTCGCGACGCCGGCGGCGAGGAGGGGGGCGCGCATTCCGCCGCGCTGCTGGTGGTCGGACCCGGCGCGCGCTTCGCCACCCGTCACCGACTCGTCGATCTGAGAATCGACTTCGTCCCCGGCGATGCGGTCGCCGCACTCGCCGAGCTGCGCGCCCGAATCGACTCTGTCTACGGGCGCGTCAGGTAGCCGCTGACTCGAGCACGGCCTTCTTGATCTCATCGAACGGCGGTAACTGGCCCGGGTCCTCAGAGACCCAGCGGTAGCGCAGGATGCCTTCCCTGTCGATGACGAAGGCCGCTCGCTTCGCCACTCCCTTGAGACCCATGAGGTCCTCGTGCAGCGCACCGTACGCGCGGGCCGTCTCCTTATTGAAATCGCTGAGGAGTGGGAACGGCAGCTCCAGATGCTCGGCCCAGAACTTGAGGGTGAACGGACTGTCCACGCTGGCGGCGAGAACTCGCGCGCCCGCCTGAGCGTACGTCTCATATTCGTCACGTAACGTCGTCAGCTCATTCGTGCAGACCGGCGTAAAGGCGAGAGGGAAGAAGAGCAGCACGGTCGGCCCCTGACCGCGGTACTCCTCGAGCGTAACCTGCTCGCCCCACGAGGAACTCAGCTCGAACCTCGGCGCCGGGTTGCCAACCTCGACAGCCATGTGAACCTCCGCGCGTTGGCGTGGTATACTCACTGACTCGCTGCTGAGAGACGCCAAACATGTACGCCCGGGCCCGACCCAGGCAAGTCACCCAGAGTCTGCTGGACGCTGAGAGGAAGAGTGTTAGCTTTACACGCTCTGAAAGGCCATCGCTCCCTGCCTCGCCCGGCTGTCGCCCCGGGCCTGGCCGGCTCCCGTTACATACATAAGGCATGCGCAAACTGAGAGTCCTGCAGCCACACGAGCTGCCCCGAGAATACGCGTCGCTACAGCAGCAGCGGAAGGAGATCCAACCGCTGCTCCAGGAGCGTGTGCCCGAGAACGCCGGGCCCGATGGTCGCAAGCCGCCCTGGCTCAAGGCGCGGGCGCCCGGCACAGGCGAATACACGAACCTCAAGCGCCTGATGCGGGCCAAGACCCTACACACGGTCTGCGAGGAGGCGCACTGCCCCAACATGGGCGAGTGCTGGGGTCAGGGAACGGCGACGTTCATGATCCTGGGCGACGTCTGTACACGGTCCTGCTCGTATTGCGCCGTCACCACTGGCAAGCCCGGCCCTCTCGACGAAGACGAGCCAGCTCGGGTTGCCCAAGCCGTGAAGGCCATGGGGCTCAGACATGTGGTGATCACCTCGGTCGACCGCGATGACCTGCCGGACGGTGGGGCCGGCGTCTTCGCGGAGACGATCCGCGAGATCCGCCAGCTCGCCCCGGCATGCTCGGTCGAGGTCCTCACCCCCGACTTCAAGGGAAAGCTGGACGCAGTCACGAAGGTCGTGCGGGCTCGACCGGAGGTCTTCGGCCACAACTTGGAGACCGTCCGACGGCTTTACCGCTTCATCCGTCCCGGCGGCCGCTACGATCGGGCGCTCAGCGTGCTGGAACATGCCAAGTCACTCGACCCGACAGTGCTGACGAAGTCGGGCATCATCTGCGGGATGGGTGAGAGGCGCGACGAGCTGATCGAGGCTATGCGGGACCTCCGGGGTGTCGGTATCGAGATACTGACTCTCGGCCAGTATCTGCGCCCGTCGCCCCAGCATCTTCCCATCGACCGCTACTACACTCCGCAGGAATTCGCCGAGTTGAAGCGGCTCGGCGAGGAGACGCTCGGGTTCAAGCATGTCGAGGCCGGGCCGCTGGTCCGCAGTTCCTACCACGCACGTGAGCAGGTGGAATCCATCGCTGGCGGCTCGTTCTCAGAGCGGGAAGCCCCGCCGGTCGGGCGCTCGGCGAGCTGACCCGCCAGAGCGCACGGAGACGTGGGTTCACACCACAAAGGTTGAACTCGGTCTCAGCGGGCCCGGCGTGTGGCGCAGTACGCGATGACGGAGGACTGGAAGTTGTGGCTACGAGAATGACTGAATCGGACGCGCTCCTCGGTCTGACGCGCGAGGAGCTGGCCGAGATGCTCCGCTGGATGATCCTCGGACGTCGCTTCGAGGAGAAGGCGGCGGAGATGTACCAAGTCGGCGAGATCGGCGGCTTCTGTCACCTTTACATCGGGCAGGAGGCCGTTGCTGTCGGCGCCATCAGCCCACTACGACCTGACGACTATGTGATCACGGCATATCGCGATCACGTGCACGCCCTGGTCCGCGGGATGGACCCCAACGCCATCATGGCGGAACTGTTCGGCCGTGTGGGCGGCAGCTCGAAGGGCAAGGGCGGCTCGATGCACCTGTTCGACCGCACGAAGAACTTCCTCGGCGGCCACGCTATCGTCGGCGGCCACCTGCCCATCGCCATCGGTGTCGGCTACGCCATTCGTTACCGCGACAGCGACGCGGTTTGCGTTTGCTTTCTGGGCGACTCGGTCGTAAACGTCGGCGCCTTCAACGAGTCGCTCAACATATCCGCCCTGTTCAAGCTGCCCGTCGTCTTCGTGATCGAGAACAACCAGTATGGGATGGGCACTGCCGTCCACCGCGCGGCGGCGATCCGCAATCTGGCTGACCGAGCATGCGCCTACGAGGGAATGCAGGGATGGACGATCGACGGCATGGACGTGCTGGAAGTCCGCAAGGCAGTGGAGGTCGCGGTCGAGCGGGCGCGGACGCACAAGCTGCCGAGCCTCATCGAGGCGAACTGCTACCGGTTCGTCGGCCACTCGATGTCGGACCCCAACTATGGACACTACCGCACGAAAGAAGAGGTCAGCCACTACAGACTCACAGAGGATCCTATCAAGCAGTTCATCGAGACCCTGAAGAAGCATTCGCTGATCAGCGACGGCGACGTGAACCAGATCGAACACGAGGTGAAGGCGATCGTCACAGAATCCGTCCAGTACGCGAAGCAGAGTCCGCTCCCGCAACCGGAGGAGCTCTACGCGGACATCTACGCCGGGGAATATCCCGATGTGCGGCGGAGGGACCCATGGCGGTAACCACGTATCGCGAGGCGCTAAACCAGGCCCTTCGAGAAGAGATGGAGCGCGACCCCGACATCTTCCTCATGGGCGAGGAGGTCGGGGCCTACCAGGGCGCTTACAAGATCAGTCGGGGCTTGCTGGAGGAGTTCGGTGAGTGGCGGGTTCGAGATGTCCCGATCGCCGAACTCGCTTTCACGGGCCTCGGCGTCGGCGCGGCCATGGTGGGCCTGCGCCCGGTGATCGAGTTCATGACCTGGAGCTTCGCACTCCTCGCTATCGACGGGATCGTGAACGCGGCGGCCAAGATGCGCTACATGTCCGGC
>CANPVY010000197.1 GCA_947581845.1 uncultured bacterium
GCCTTCAGTCGGTCGGCCGCAGCCACCAGCAGAGTCAGTGGACGATCGATGGAGCGAAGCGTCACGTACGCCAGTGCGGCGCCCAGGGAAAACGCCAGCACGAGGATGAGCAGAACGTAGTTGGAGCGATTGCGGGCACGTGCCCTGAGTTCCGCCGTGGACGCCTCGAGCACTTGCGTCTGCCGCTCGCCTAGCGCCGCGATCAACCTTGCCGCCTCCTCCGCCAGCGGGTGTGCTGCGTCGGACACCTGCCTGGCCTCCGATCGCCGCCCGATATCGAATAGGGCATGAGCCCGCGCGAATTCTACCTCCAGCTGCGTCAGAGTCGTCGCCAGTCGTTCGACCTGCTGTGCGTCCTGAGCCGACAGGCCTCCGAGTTCGCGGTAACGCCTGGCGACGTCCTGGGTACGCCCGGCGAGGCGAGCGAAGCGCCGCTTAGCGTCGCGGCTGCCGCTGGCGAGGTAGCCCTCGCCGGCGAAGATCAGTTCCAGGACATCCCGCTGCAGCTCGGTCCCGAGTTCTCCTACCTGCCGCACCTGGTCCATCCCGGTATCGAACTCGCGTGACAGCCTGTTGAGCGAGCTGATGCCCAGCGCACCGGCCGCCAGCAGGCCGAGCAGCAGAATGGCACAGGCGAGTGTCTGCCTGCCTCTGATCGTTCGAATCACGAGCCGCCCTCTATGCTTACGAGTTCGATTCTGTCCCCTGCGATACGTCCTATGGCGAAGCTCTTCTCCAGCGGGTCGCCGTTCTCGTCGAAGGCGATGAGACCGCTCACCCCCGGGAAAACCTCCCGACGGCCGCCGACCTGTTCGAGGTAATTGCGTATCCTCTCGCGGTCGAAGCCCACCTCACTGACGGCCCGCGCCGTGAGCAAGACAGCATCATAACCGAGCGCCGGGAAGTGGTCCGGTTCACCCCCGTGCGCACGTCGGTAGGCTTCCACGAACACCTGGCCGGTCGTGCCCGGCGCGTCGGGATGATAGAGCAGGCCGACGTAGGTGCCGTCGTAGACGGGGTCCTGGCCGGCGAGGCCGAGGATCCCATCGCCGCCCAGGAAGGGCGCGCTGATGCCGAGGTCGCGCGCCTGCCGGATGATCGGCCCGGCGCTGACGTCGAGGCCGGCGATGAAGATGAGGTCGGGGCGCGCCTCTTGTATCCTGAGCAGGTAGGGCTCGAAGTCCGTCGTCTGCCCCTCGATGTAAGGATACTCCTCAAGCAGGGTGCCTCCACCTTCGGCGAGGGTCAGCGCGAACCCCTCGCGCAGGCCGCGGCCGTACGGCTCGTTGGCGTACAGGATCGCAGCGCGCGGTCCCAGTTCGCGCAGCGCGAAGCGGGCGAGCCGGGCCGAGTTGTCCACGTCGCTGGAGCAAACCCGGAAGATCCAGGGGCCGGCTCCGCTGATCTCGGGACTCGTGGCGGTCGGGGATACGGCGGCGAGCCCGCGATTGTAGATGGTGGCCGCGGCTAGCGTCGTTCCCGAGTTGACGTGGCCGATGACAGCGACCACGGACTCGTCCGTGTAGAAATCCTCGGCGACGCGCACGGCGCGCTCGGGGTTCGCGCTATCGGTCAGCGCCACCAGCTCCAGGGTTCGGCCCCGGATACCGCCGTCGGCGTTCACACGCTCCTGAGCCAGCTGGACGCCGCGCAGCGTCTCGGCTCCGACGTACTGTTCGAGCGGGGCTGCGAACCCGAACCGCACGACATCTCGCTGGCCACCGCCTCTGCCGCAGGTGCTGGTCGATACCATGATGGCCACGACCGCGACCGCCGAGAGGCACAACTGGGCAGATCGCCTTCCTGACATGGTTTTTGCTCGAGTTGTGGGGGAGACAGGTGGGGGTGCCGGAGTATTGAAGGATACACGCGGGTTTTCCCGGCCGTCAAGGAGCAGTCGTGGTGGGGGAGGGCCAGCTCTACGCTTCCATCCCCCAATCCTTCATGAGCGCGTTGACCGCTCGCACCCCGGAGCCCAGGCATGGCTCGTATCCGCCGCCGGGATTCGTCCAGGCGGAGGCCAGGTAGAGACCCTTGAAGGGGGTCGTGTTGGGCAGCCGGGTCATGTACGAGTTGGCCAGCGACTGCTCGTAGCCATAGATGGAGCCTTCAGGGTTCCGCGTGTAGCGCAAGTTGGTCAGCGGCGTGGCGGCTTCCATGACCTCGATCATCGAGCGCAACCCTGGGATGACGAGCTGCTCGGCCCGCTCGATGAGCGCCTGGGCGATACGTTCCTTCTCTCTGCGGTACTCGTCCTTGCGGCCGGCGAAGTAGTCGGTCTCGAAGCGCCGCCAGGGCTCGTAGCCGCTGGCCATCAGGATCGCGATTGTCGAGCTGCCGGGTCGCGAATAGCCCTCGAAGGCGTTGTCGTACACGGTCACGCCCAGGCCGCTCTGGGTAACATCGCAGGCAAGGGCCGCCTGGTAGGCCTGCTCGGGATCGTAGGTCTGGTCCACGAAGATCTCGTAGCCTTGGACCTGGTCCGCGATCTCCCGGTCCAACCCCAGCCAGACGACGAAGGTCGAGATCGCGGGTCGGTAGGTCGCGAGCGTCTCCAGGTACTCGCCTGCGTCGTCCGGATAGTCGCCGCGCGCGCTGGCCTCGGCCAGCATCTGCATCGTCGTCGGAACGCTGGCATTGGAGATGACCGCCCTGGCCTCCAGTTCCGTACCGTCCTTGAGCGTCACGCTCGTGACAGCGCCGTCCCGCAACGTGATCCCGGTCGCCTCCGTCCCGAGCAACACCCGGCCACCATGTGCATCGATCGACTCGAGCAGCGCATCGCTGAGGTCCTGGGAGCGCTGCTTGATGTAGTGACCGCCGAAGCGCAGGAACGCCGAGGTTGCAATGCAGTAGTAGAAGCCGGAGAGCCGGGAGGGCGGCAGGCCGTAGTAGGCCCAGAAGCTCGAGAGGATCGAGCGCACCTTGCGATCGTGGACGTGTTCGTCCAACACATCGGCCAAGGTCTTGTTGCGAATGCCCCACATCTTCCTGCGCGTCAATGGGAAGGTCAGCCTGTCCCACCAGGAATCCTCGTCGAAGGGCTTCATCGCTTCGTCCAGGATGGCCAGCATATAGTCGAAGAAGCCCTGGATGCCCTCGGCCTCCCCCGGGAAGAGCTGGACCAGCTGGTCCACGATTGCTTGCGGGTCACGCTGCGGCCAGGTGAGATCGTGGTCCGGCGTGATGATACGGCATAGTTCCGGGAGCTCGACTGTCTCGATCTTCCCAGCGACGCCAGCGCCCTCCAGGACCGGCTGCAGGCTGCCCTGGGCGCTACCGGTGGCGTGCAGGGAGACGTCGAAGACGAACTTGCCGTTAGCGCGCTCGAAGCTGGTGGCGTAGCCGCCCGGCTTGAAGTGCTGCTCGACGAGCGTCACCGGGAAGCCGCGCCGAGCCAGATGGGCGGCCGCACTGAGGCCGCCGAGCCCAGCGCCGATGACGACGACAGGCATCTCCTGTTTCGGGCCGATCTCGGCGGCGAACGCCTCAAGCTTGTCCCAGTCGATCGCCAGCGCGGCTGT
>CANPVY010000198.1 GCA_947581845.1 uncultured bacterium
CCGCGGCTACCAGCTCCGTGTGCACGCCGCGCTCGACGATCGCGCCGTCCTCCACCACCAGGATCAGGTCGGCGTCCTTCACCGCGGTGACGCGGTGCGAGACGATGATGCTGGTTCGGCGGCGCAGTACGTCTTTCAAACCGTCGAGTATCGCTGCCTCGGTGTGCGTGTCCACCGACGACAGCGCGTCGTCGAGGATCAGCACGGGCGCATCACGGGTGAGCGCGCGGGCCAGGGTCGCGCGCTGTTTCTGGCCGCCCGAGAGGTTGATGCCACGCTCGCCCAGCTGGGTGTCGTAGCCTAGCGGGAACTCGCGGATGGTCTCGGCAAGTTGCGCGATCTCGGCGGCTTCTTCGATCCGCGCCTGGTCGTGGCCGTCGCTCAGCGCGAAGGCGATGTTGGCCGCGAGGGTCTCTGAGAACAGGAAGGGCTCCTGCGGCACCATGGCGATGAGGCCGCGCAGCCGCGGGAGCGGCAGCTGACGGATCGGCACGCCGTCGAGCAGGATCGCGCCGCGCTCGGGTTCGTACAGCCGCGGCAGTAGGCGGACGATGGAGCTCTTGCCGGAGCCGGTGCGCCCCACGATCGCGACGGTCTGCCCGGGCTCGATGCGGAACGAGACGTCGCGCAGCACCCAGCGCTCGCTCGCGGGGTAGCGGAACCCGACGTTCCGGAACTCCACGGCGCCCTGCGGCACGGCGATCTCCACTAGCGGCTCCACGTCGCGGATCGATGGCTCCTCCGTCATGATCTCCTGGATCCGGCGCATGGAGGCGGCGCCACGCTCGAACAGGTTGATGACCCAGCCGAGCGCGATCATTGGCCAGATGAGCTGCATCAGGTAGAAGATGAAGCCGACGAAATCACCGATCGTGATACGGTTCATGATCACGTCGCGGCCGCCGACGCCGAGCACGATCACCACCCCCAACCCGGTGAGCAACATCAGAGTCGGGTGGAAGAGCCCCCAGATGCGGGCCAGGCGCACGTTGCGCCCCATGTACTCGCGGTTCAGCTCGCCGAACTGCCGGGCTTGGGCGTCCTCCTGAACGTAGGCGCGCACGATGCGGGCGCCGGCCAGGTTCTCCTGCGCCATGGTGGAGATGCGCCCGAACTGTGCCTGGATCGCCTCGAACCGCTTGTGGATCTCGCGACCGAAGTAGACGGTCGCGACGGGCACCAGCGCGAGCGGTAGTATGGCCAGCACGGTGAGACGCGGATCGATGAGGACGAGCATCGTCAGTGCGATCAGCGACACGACCGCGGTGTTCACCAGGTACATGATGGCCGGGCCGACCACCATCCGAACGGCGGGTATGTCGTTGGTGGCCCGGCTCATGAGTTCGCCGGTGGGGACCCGCTGGTAGAAGTCGGGCGCCAGCCGGAGCAGATGGGCGAAGTAGTCGTCGCGCAGGTCGGTCTCCACGTGCCGGCTCATGCCGTTCAGCAGCTGGCGCATGAAGTAGCGACCGATACCGCCGATCAGCGAGAAGCCGACAATGGCGCCGGCGTACACCGCGAGCCCGGCGATCGTGATGCCCTGCTCCAGCGCGTCGATGGCCAGCTTGAGCAGGTAGGGCCAGGCGAGCGCGAACAAGTTGCTCACCACCACCAGGCTGAGCCCGGCGGTGATCCGGCCTCGATAACGGCGCGCGTAGGGTAGTAAGGGAGCGAGCTGCTTCAGCACATCAGTACCCCAACGCCCTGCCGCCTTCCTGGCGCGGGTCGGACGCCCCGTACAGTGTGCCGTCCGGCGCCCGGACGATCAGCTGCACGTCGCCGAAGTAGTGGGTCGTCTGGTTGATCTCGTGGCCGTAAGTGGACAGGATCCCCCGTACTCGCGCTTCCAATCCGTTCTTCTCCACGTAGATCTCGTCAGGCAACAGCTGGTGATGAACGCGCGGTGCGTCCACCGCCGTGCGCACGTCCATGCCGTAGTCGATCACGTTGATGATCGCTTGGGCGACCGCGGTGATGATTCTGGGCCCGCCGGGTGAGCCGACGACGATGCGCAGCACGCCTTGCGGGTCCACAACGATGGTCGGCGTCATCGCCGAGAGTGGGCGGCGGCCCGGGCCGATCAGGTTGGCCTCGCTCTGGACGAGCCCGTACTGATTCGGATAGCCGGCGCGGATTGTGAAGTCGTCCAGCTCGTTGTTGAGGAAGAAGCCGGCCCGCTCCACGACCACGCCCGACCCGTACGAAGAATTGATCGTGGTGGTCACGGCGACGGCGTTGCCCTGGGCGTCGACGATCGAATAATGGGTGGTGTTGGTTCCCTCACTCAGCACCGGCACCCGGTTGAACGATTCCGAGTCCGAGGCGCGGGTGCGCGAGATGCTGGTTCGAAGCTCTGCGGCGTACTCGTCGCTGATGAGCCGTGCGATCGGCATCTCGACGAAGTCGGGGTCGCCCAGGTAGTAGTTGCGGTCGGCGAAGGCGCGGCGGAAGCTCTCCACGATGAGGTGGAGCGACTCCGCCTCGTTGAAGCCCAGGCTCCTCAGGTTGTACGCCTCCAGGATGTTGAGGATCTCGGCAAGCGTCACGCCACCCGACGACGGCGGCGGCATGGAGATGACTGTGTGGCCGCGATACTCGAAGACGATGGGATCGCGCCACTTCGCCCGGTAGCGGCTCAGGTCTTCGTGCGTGATCAGGCCATCGCCCTTCTGCATCTCCTCGACGATGAGGTCCGCGATGGGACCTCTGTAGAAGGCGTCTTTGCCCTGGCTGGCGATCAGGCCGAGCGTCGCCGCCAGCTGTGGCTGCCGCAGCACCGATCCGATGCGCGGCGCCTCGCCGCCGGGATAGAAGATCTGCCGGGTCGTCTCGAACTGGGTGAGGATGCTCGCCCTGGCCGCCAGTCCCCGGCTCAACCGTTCGTTGACGGTGAACCCGTTCTCGGCCAGGTCGATGGCCGGCGCCAGCAGATCCTCCCAGGGCACCGTGCCAAAGCGTCGGTGAAGCTCTGCCAGTCCTGCCACACTGCCCGGCACGCCCGACGCCAGGTGGCCGACGCGTGAGGCGTTGGTCGGCACCCCCTCGGTGTCCAGATACCGCTCGGGGATAGCCAGCAGTGGCGCCATCTCCCGGTAGTCGAGGGCCGCCATTTCGCCGTCAGCCATGCGGATCACGGCGAAGCCGCCGCCACCGAGGTTGCCGGCCGACGGCAAGACGACGGCGAGCGCGAATCCCACGGCGATTGCGGCGTCCACCGCGTTGCCACCGGCCTGCAGGACATCCAATCCCACCCGGGTCGCGCGCGCGTCGGTGGTTGCCACCATCCCCTGGGTTCCGGTTCCGATCGGCTCAAGGCCGCGGAACTCCCAGTCGAAGGGCAGGGAGATCCGTCGGGCCCCGGCGCCTGCACCGGGGCCCGCTGGCGGCGGCACGCAGGCCAGGCTGAAGCAAAGCACCAGAGAGAGGGTTATCCACCGCATGACCAGTTCCTTTCTCATGTGACCCCTAGCGGGTCTGCACGCCCACCTTCGGGCAGAGATCCTCGAGGACGCAGTGGTTACAGGCAGGACGGCCTGCCCGGCAGACCGCACGCCCGTGCCGAATCAACTGAATATGGAACGCGAAACGCAACTCCGGCGGGACGGAACTGTCCCGGTTCAGCAATTCATGGGCTTGCTCGGCGGTGGCGCGGGCCGGAATGAGCCCGAGCCGGCGCGCCACCCGATGCACGTGCGTGTCGACCGGCATGTAGGGTCGGCCGAGGGAGAAACAGAGCACGCAGGCGGCGGTCTTGACACCCACCCCACGCAAGCCCGTCAGGTATTCGATGATCTCGCCGTCCGTGAGATCCGCGAGGTGTGAGAGGTCGAGCTCGCCCTGCTCCTCGAACAGTGCGTTAAGCGTCTCCTGCAGCACCCGGGCCTTCTGCTTCCAGAGGCCGGCGGGCCGGATGGCCGCTTCCAGCTCGACCCGGGGCGCGACGCGCACCGCCTCCCAGTCGGCGAAGCGGGCACGGAGGGCCTGGTAGGCGCGGTCGCGGTTCGTATCGGACGTGTTCTGGCTGAGGATCGTGAGCATCAACTCGTCCAGCGGGTCGATACGCCGTCGCGTCGCGCGCCCGTAGCTACGTTCGAGACGCCGGGTCAGGGCGCGCACGCGTCGCCGGGTCGAGCGCGGGGGCGCCTTCGTCGCTACCATTCGGCCAGCACCTTCTGCGCGGCAGCGGCCAGGACCGCGGCCCCGCGCGGCAGGCAGTTCTCATCGATATCGAAGCGGGGGGAGTGGTGGGTGCGCGGGTCAGCTTCAATGCCCGCGCCCAGCCAGAAGAAGCAGCCTGGCGCCTCTCGGGCCAGGAAGGCGAAGTCCTCGGCCCCCATGATCAGGTCGGCCACGCCGACATCCGCCTCGCCGACGACCGAGATGGCGGCGGCACGAACGATGTCGTTCAGCCTGGCGTCGTTGATGACCGGTGGATTGCCTGACTTGATCTCGATTCGGCCTTCACCGCCCATGGCATCCGCAACCGCGAAAGCACGCCGCAGCTCCTCCTGCAGCTGCTCCCGCACCGCGAAGTCGAAGTAGCGTAGCGTGCCCGTAAGCTGAACCTCGCTGCTCAGGATATTCTCGGCCCTGCCACCCTCGATCTTGCCGAAAGTGATGACCGCCGGTTCCAGCGGGTCGATGCGCCGCGCGACGATCGCCTGCACGGCGAGAACCACATGCGCTGCCAGAACCACGGCGTCCAGGCCCTCATGCGGAAGCGCGGCGTGCGCACTGGCTCCCCGCACGACGCCGTGCAGCGTGTCGTTCCCCGCCATCAGCGGGCCCTCCCGGAACAGCACCTGGCCCGTGGGCGACATCGAGGCGACATGCAGACCGATCACGGCATCCACACCTTCCAACGCGCCTTCCGCGATCATGCGCTGCGCGCCGCCCAGGTTCTCGTCGTCCGTCCTTTCCTCGGAAGGCTGGAAGATGAGCCGGATGCGGCCCGACGGCAGCGAGCCCTCCGCCGCGCTCTCCGCCAGCAGCCGAGCGGCACCGAGGGCGCAGGCGACATGCGCGTCATGGCCGCACGCGTGCATGACGCCATCAACCCTCGAGCGGTAGGGAACGTCGTTCGCCTCCTGGATCGGCAGCGCGTCCATGTCGGCGCGCAGCGCCACCGTGCGGCCGGCCCCCGTGCTCAGCTGGCCGATGCAGCCGGTGCGCGCGACGCCGGTCCGGACCTCGTAGCCCAGCTGCCGAAGCCGCTCCGCCACCAGTGCGGCGGTTCGCCGCTCCTGGAACGCGAGTTCAGGGTGCGCGTGGATGTCGCGCCGGATCTCGACGAGTTCGGGGGCGAGCGCGCTGGCCCGTGACAGAAGCTCCATCTTCCTCCCGCCTAGCCTTTTGGGTCGAACGCGCAAACTTTAGGTTTCCAGGCAGCGTTCGGCAACGGTGGCAACCGCAGTGGAGACAGCGCGAGGGGGTATGGAAGACAGCCTGTTCGACCCGAGGGTCACCGAGCAACGCAACCCGAGGACGGCCGAGATCGACCTGGCCGGCCCACTGGAGATCGTCGATCTGATCAACGCCGAGGACCGCACGGTGCCGGACGCGGTGCGTGCGGAGCGCGAACGGATCGCGCGGGCGATCGAGATCGCGGTGGACTGCTTCAAGCGCGGCGGTCGGCTCATCTACGTGGGTGCCGGGACGAGCGGTCGCCTGGGCGTGCTCGATGCCACCGAATGCCCGCCGACCTTCGGTGTCGATTTCGACATGGTGCAGGGCATCATCGCCGGCGGCTACGCGGCGCTCACGCGCAGCCAGGAAGGCGCCGAGGACCGCGCCGAGGACGGCGCAACCGCGGTGGACGATGCGAAGGTCGGTCCCGACGACTTCGTCTTCGGCATCGCGACTTCGAGCACCACACCCTACGTGCGCGGTGCCCTGGCTCGCGCGGCCGAACTGGGGGCGCGGACCGGCTTCCTTTGTTGTACGGAACCGGGCGAAGAGATGCGGCAGCTTGTGGACGTATGCGTGGTGCCGCTGGTCGGTCCGGAAGTGATCGCCGGCTCGACGCGTATGAAGGCGGGCACCGCCACCAAGCTGGTGCTCAACTCGCTGACCACTGGTGCGATGATCCGGCTGGGCAAGGTCTACGGAAACCTGATGGTCGACCTGCGGGCGTGGAGCGAGAAGCTGGTCGATCGGGCCCAGCGGATCCTGATGGCGGCGACGGGCTGCTCCCGTGAGGAAGCGCTAGAGGTCATCGAGGCGGGCGGGGGCTCGGTGAAGCGGGCCATCGTAATGAAAGGCGCCGATCTGAACGCCGAGCTGGCGGAACTCTATCTCGCCGAATCCGACGGGTTCGTGCGCCGGGCGTTGGGGTTGGCAGAGGCGGTGAACGCCTCGAAGGATCCCTATGGCTGCTATCCGGCAGCGCCGCCCAGCGAGGCGGTGCTGGAGGCGGTCCGCGCTGCGCTGCGCGACCTTCCGGAGCGGGTCGCGGAACTGACGTCAGGGGTCCCCGACGGTCGCTTGCGCGCGCGTCCCGCACAGGATAAGTGGTGCGCGAACGAGCATATCGAGCACCTGATCGATTGCGATGCCCTGATGGTCCGGCGGATCGAAGCCATCTTGGCGAAGCAGGGCGCACGGATTCAGGACCGCGACGACGAA
>CANPVY010000199.1 GCA_947581845.1 uncultured bacterium
CAGCCCAACCAGGCCCAGCGCCCAATTGAAGATCCCGAAGTCCGGATCGTACATCCATTGCCAGACGATGGAGATGGCGACGAAGCTCGTGATGTAGGGCAAGAAGAAGACGGCCCTGAGCAAGGCCACGCCCTTGATCGAACGGTTGAGCAAGATCGCCACAGCCAGGGCGCAGACCATCGTCGCCGGCACGTAGAGCGAGTAGATGGCAGTGTTCTTCGCTGCATTCCAGAACAGACCGTCGCTCGCCAGTTCGATGTAGTGCCGGAGTCCCACGAAGGGCTTGGCGGGCTCCAACAGGTTCCAGCCGTGGAAGCTCAGGTAGAAGGCAAAGAGCAACGGCGCCGCTGAGAAGACGAGCAGCAGGATCAGTGATGGCGCGACGAACGACCAGGCGGTGATCGTCTCGCGGTACTCCATGGCGCTGCCGGCGGCGTGGACCAGGCTGGCGAAGACCAGCAGGCCCACGGCGAGGAGACCGTAGAGACCGGCCAGCCAGAAGAGCGCCGCCTTGCGGGAATCCTCCAGCGGAGGACTGAACAGGAGGAGGCGAGCGCCGTCGGGGAGCGCTACGGCACGATAGGCGACCTTTCGCTCTCCCACACGCACTCGTCCCGCTGACGCGCGAAGCTCGCGGAGCGAGGCCGCTGAAAGCTCGACCGCGTGGGCGGCAACGAGAGAGTCGTCCACCAGCACGGCGACGACCGCACCGGTCAGTCGGGCGAGTCGCTCGGCCGAGAGCGTCAGGTGGTCCGCGACCGTCCCCGTGACGCGCGCCCCCAGCTCGAGAGCCGCATCGCCGGCCGCGGCCGAGGCGCGTCCGTCAGCGCTGGCAAGCCACGCCGCCGCCAGGGCTGGTGGAATGAGGCCCAGTGCTACGCTGCGACGCAGTCGGCGCGTGTAAACGCCGTGGCTGGGCCGGAGCGCCGTCTGCCAAACCACGATCACGCTGAGCAGTGCCCCGAGTATCAGCCCGCCTAGCGGCCAGAGGGGTAACGGCGGAATCGACGGCGCAGCATCGCTGGGCCGCACGAGTAGCGCGCCTGCCATCTCCCAGTCGTCGAAGTCCTTGACCGGTGCGGCGGCAGCCTGTACGCCCCTCAGCCGCGTGCTCAGAGGTCGGTCGAAGCTGGCCAAGGAATCCGACAGCGCGGCAGGAAGCGCCTCGGGCCAGCCGTCGTCGCTGGCGAGTACTAGCGCGTTCCCGAGGTACAGAGCCAGCTCGTAACCGGTTACGGCCGTGAAGCGTTCGAGCAGGTCCGGCTGCGGCCGCAGCAAGGCGATGGCGACTCGATCTGCGCCGGGCACGTAAACGAGCCACAGAGTTCGGCCATCAAGACGGACGAGTTCCGCCACAGTTCGGCCGCGCCGAGCTGCGGCGAGCATCGCCTCCGTCTGCTCGCCGCCGGGGCTGAGCGGGATGGCGATCGTGTCCGGGAAGGTCGCGACGAGTTGACCGGTGGTGGCGTAGATGGCGAGCCGCTCGATGCCCAGGGCTGTCGCGTGGCGCGCGAGCTGTTCTGGGGCCAGGCTGAGTCGCGCGGCCAGCTGATCACGGCGCAGTCTCAGGTACTCGACCGCCCGTGCGGCGGCATGCCGATCGAGTTCCGGTTCGAGGGCGGCGCGACTCCAGCGCGCGACATAGAGGCCGCCGGTTATGAAGGCGAGTGCCGGTAAGACGATCAGCAGGAGGAAGGCGCTGCGCACGCGTCTCATCGGGACGCCTCAGCGTGCACTGGCAGGGGTCGCGAGGATCGCGTCGATGCGGCGCGCGACCTCGGTGGTGACCTCGTGTAGTGGCTCGTTGGCGAAGATCACGCGATCGAAGATCTCGGGCAGGTGGACTTCCACGTGCGCCCAGTCTTCGACGGTGGAGCCCCAGGACATGCGCCCGTGGCGTGCGGCGAACAGGAACGTCTGCTCCAGATCGTAGGAATCGTTGGCCGCGGTCTCCTCGTGTACGGCGCGCAGCGATGGGATGGCCAGACCGTACCGGGCGCGCATGCGCTGGGCTTCCGCCGAGGAGAGATGGGCCGCCAACTCTACCGCCAACTTCTTGTGCCGTGTGTTGTAGGGGACGGCCCAGCCTGCCGCATAGATCACTGTGATCGGATCACGGTCGTCGTAGCGGGGGAGTGGTGCCACGGCGACGCGCACGCGCCCTTCGTCGATGTGGCGGCGGATGTTCGGCAACCACCAGTGGCCGGTCATCACCATCCCGATGCGTCCCGTGAGGAAATAGTTCCGTTGTATCGCCGACTCGAGGCGCTGTACATCGACTGTCGGCACGACGCGATGGACGGTGACGAGATCGGTGAGAAACTCAATGGCCCTCTCGGTCGCCGGACTGTTCAGGTGGCCGCTGGCGCGCCGACCGTCAGGGCTTAACACGTCGCCGCCCGTTGCCCATACCCACGGCTGCCAGAGGTAGAAGTTGCGGCGGACGAGTGTACCGAAGCTCTCGTTACGGCCGTCGCCGTCCAGGTCACGGGTAAGCTGCTGGGCGATACGCAGGAAATCGTTCCAGGTCCAGTCGTACGCGGGTAGCGGGACGCCGGCTGCCTCGAAGAGATCGACGTTCAAATAGACGACGATCGGGTTGAAGTCCTTCGGGAAGGCGTAAAGGCCGCTGGGCCGGCGGAAGATCCCCAGCACCTGGGGGTAGTAGGCGCTGGTATCTACGCCGATCCGGTCGAGATACGCGGCGACGTTGACTAGCAGTCCGCGCGCGATGAAGGGGGCAGCGCCATAGGAGCCGTTGTCCAGCAGCGCCACGTCGGGCGGTGTACCTGCGACGATCGAGGTGAGCAGTCGCTCGCGGTAGTTGGCGCTGATCGACTCGTACTCGATGCGTATGCCGGGATGCTCTTGCAGGAAGCGGTCGAGGATGCGCTCCTCGATGGCGCGTTCTTCCGGCCCTGCCCAGGCCATCACACGCAAGACCGTGTCCTCGCCCTCGGCGCGCGTGCATCCCAGCGCGGCGGCGGCAGTGAGTAGCCACCAGCGTCTCATGGCCCGATACGTTCGCCCGTATCGCTGCGGAAGAGGTGCACCTTGTCGGGCGGGATCTCCAAGCCCACTCGCTCGTCCACCCTCACCTGGGTGTCGGCGGGTGCGCGGGCGACCACGCGCCTCTCGTCGCCGGTCGCCAGGTGGATGTACATCTCGCTGCCTACGGGCTCGATGACGTGCACGACGGCGCTGAAGCTGCCGTGATCGGTGATCCGCAGGTCTTCCGGGCGGACGCCGAGCATGGCCGGACCGGCAGGCGGAGTCGTGCCGCACGGCACGTTCAGCTCGAAGCTTCCGGTGCCGAATACGCAGCCGCCGTCCCTGACTCCAAGCTCGCCCTCGAAGAGGTTGATGGCTGGGGAGCCGATGAAGCTGGCGACGAAGAGGTTCGCCGGCCTGCGGTAGACCTCGAGGGGCTCGGCGAATTGCTGCAACCGCCCATCGTTCATGACCGCGATCCGCTGCCCCATCGTCATCGCCTCGACCTGGTCGTGCGTGACGTAGAGGATCGTCGCGCCCAGACGCCGCTGCAGCTGTGAGAGCTCGGCCCGCATCTCGACCCGAAGGCTCGCGTCGAGATTGGAGAGCGGTTCGTCGAACAGGAAGGCCTGCGGGTGCCGGACGATGGCGCGCCCCAGGGCGGTGCGCTGCCGTTGGCCGCCGGAGAGCTGGCTGGGCTTGCGGCGCAGCAGAGGTCCGATTCCGAGGATCTCCGCGGCTTCCTTGACCCGTGCCCCGATCTCGCTCTTGCTGAAGCGGCGCACCTGTAGGCCGAACGCCATGTTCTCGTAAACGGTCATATGCGGGTAGAGGGCGTAGTTCTGGAAGACCATCGCGATGTCGCGGTCCTTGGGCGGGACGTCGGTCACGTCGCGCTCGCCGATGAAGATGGAGCCGTGGGTGGGTCGCTCGAGGCCGGCCACCAGGCGGAGCGCCGTGGTCTTGCCGGAGCCAGAGGGCCCGACCAACACGACGAACTCGCCGTCGGCGACGTCAAGATTCAGATCGGCGACGGCGACCGTGTCCTCGAACGCTTTGGTGAGGTCGCGCAGGCTGACGTGGGCCATCTCGACTACAATTGAACTTTCAGGGTTCTCGCACGCAACGATATCCGTGGCGCGGGTTCCCCCACGACTTGGGATGGGAGCTGAAGGCGCCGTTGTAGCTCACGTAGAAAGCTCTGTCCTTATCATATTCGTCTGCCGACCGGTAGTAGATCGGCGGCTGGTCCGGCGCCCAGAGCGGGGTCTCTTTATCGGGCCTACGGGCGCAATCAGCCCGGCCGAGCGGGGCACTGCGGGTTGCTTCTCGCCGCGCACAGGCGGCGTTCCTACCGTCGCTGCAGAGCGAGCGGATGATCTCGTCCGTGGTAGGCATACGCCAGATGTGCTGGGGCTCGGGCAACAGCGTTGTGCCGTCGGCGCTCAGGTAGCGGCAGAGACCTGTCGCTTCCATGTGGTCGCGCGTGGCGTGCTGATCCTCGTAGCCCGGCTTCTCGTCGAAGCCGACGGGCGCCACGCCGTAGAGAGCGATGTGGTCCCAGGATGGATACCCGCCCCAGGGCTGCTTCCAGTTCCAACCCGGGCCTTCCGGAGCCCAAATGAGCGCGACGCCGTTTCCTTCGATCGAGCGCATCCCTCGACCGCCATCGTCGTGGCGGCTCAACAGGATCGGCAGCCAGTGGACGGACCAGCCGATGAACACCAACAGGGGCAGCCCTACGCCGACGACGTAGCGCGCGTTGCGGCGAAGCCAGCTCCTTGGGGGTGTCCAGCCGTCGCTGCTGCGAAGTCTGCGATGGCGCGCCTCGAGCAGAAACAGCACGCCGATGATCACGAGAATGCCGCTGACGGGGAAGAGTGCGAGCAACTGACCGAACTCGGCGCCGGCCCTCAGTCGCGGCCCCCACCACCAGGCGGTAAAGGCGCCGCCGATCAGGATGATCACCCAGCCGCCCAGACGGGGCCAGGCCAGTGCGATGAGCGTCAGGGCCAGACACACGCTACCCGGGATGAGATACAGAAGGCGATTGTACCACGGGCCCCACCAGCCCTCGTAGTACATCTCGCCGACGCTCCAGAAAGTCCAGAGGACGGTCACGAGGATGATCAGCGCTGTGGCGACGTAGCCGGGCAGCTTACGCCCGAGTTCCTTGCGGTTCGGCAAGAAGGTGGGGAACTGGATCAAGGGAATCCTCCAGTGCCCTCGGCGATCTAGACCACGAACGCCGCGAGTAGAGTGTACACGATCCCACCCACTATCGCGGCGGTGAGCGCGAGTGGGATCTGGGTGTAGACGTGGTCCATCAGGTCCGAGCCGGTGGCGAGCGATGAGAGGATGGTGGTGTCGGAGATGGGCGAGCACTGGTCACCGAACACGCTGCCGCCGAGCACCGCGCCGAAGCAGAGCTTCATGAACATCGGGTCCGGGTGAACAGCCCAGGCCAGGGGCATGGCGACGGGGAAGACGACGGCGTAGGTGCCCCAGGATGTGCCGGTGGAGAAAGCGATCAACATGCAGAGTAAGAGGAAGAGGGCAGGCACGATGACCGGAGTGAGTAGCCCGGCGGACACCTCAATAATGTAGGCGGCGGTACCCACGGCGGCGGCGACCTCTTTCAGCGTCACGGCGAGCGCCAGGATGATCGCGCCGATGGTGACGCCCTTGCAGCCGTCGATGATGGCACCGATCACCGTCTTCAGCGTCATGCCTTTGACCAGTGCGATGGCGGCGCCGG
>CANPVY010000200.1 GCA_947581845.1 uncultured bacterium
AGAGAAACACCCCCACGACGAGCAACTTCAGGCTTGGGTTGACTCTGCGTCTCATCTGACTGACCCTCCTGTGAAGTTGATCCTGAGAACAGCTTTCGCCTCGGCAGGGAATACACCGCCACCTAGGCAAGATCAGCGCGCCGCTGCGCTCGGCGGGCAAGGTTTGGATCCCTGTTTGGAGTCTGGCGCACTGAGCATGGCTATCGGGTTCCTATACGAGGGGGGCGGGGATTCCGGTTTCAAGGAAGAGCGCCGGAGTGGCCGATCAGGCCCAGCGGGCGCTGGAGCGCCTGACCGGCAAGTACTAAGCGGCAACGGACACCTAGTCCGTTGGCCGGGAACTCGCACAGAGTGGGCACGCCTTCCAGGAACCTGGAAACGCCATTCACTCAGGCAACAAGACATGAGGCGCCAGGTACTGGCGCCTCATGTCATATGCTAGACCTCTTGGCTCAGCCCGCGCTCAGACTGGGCTGGTGAACCATATGGTGGGCTCGCCGGCCACGCCGGCTGAGGACATCACTTCGCGCAAGCGCGCAGACTCTACGAATCCACGGGCCGACTGCAGCGTCTCAAAGTCATGCCACAGGGTCACGTCGTTCGGGTCGTCCGCGGACGTGAAGACCGCGTCACCTACTACACCCATGCCCTTCCGCTCAGCGTCGAAAGCGTCATAGGCCTGCTTCCATTTGGCGAAGTCGGCTACTGGATGGCGGACAAACAGGCGAATCATTGCGACCTCCTGAGATGGTGTGTGAGTTCGGCTAACCGCGGCTGCGAGATCGCAGCTCGACTCAATAACAACGCCAAAGACGACGCCGCGGTTCCCAGGAGGCCCAAGCTGGATCAATGATGACGAGATGTGTTAAAGCGAAATCCTACCGGGTCCTTCCTGCATGCACGGAACGCCAGTATGGGCATTCCTCGGCCCCAGTTGGCACACAGTCGAGCACAGGGAGGTCACTCGTATCGAAGCGCAGCTAGCGGATCCACCCCGGCCGCTTTGCGGGCAGGACGGTAGCAGGCAGCCAGCGCTACGCCCACCAGCAGCAGCGAGACACCTGCCAAGGTCACGGGATCCGTGGCGCCGACCCCATACAGCTGACTGGAGATGAACCGCGTCAATCCGATGGAACCCGCCAGGCCCAAAACCACGCCAGCAACGGTGAGTAAGAGCCCCCGGCCGACCACCTGCCTCAGCACGTCGCCGCGCTCGGCGCCCATCGCCATCCGCACGCCGATCTCGTGCGTCCGTTGGCTGACTGAATACGACATCACTCCGTAGATCCCCATGCTCGCCAGGACGAGCGCCACCACGGCGAAACTGCCCAACAGGTACGCGTAGAAACGGCGGGCCGAGAGCGATTCCGCTACCTGCTGGTCCATCGTCAACATCTGCCTGATCGGCTGATCCGGATCGACGTCCCACACCGCACGCCGCATGGCCGGGGCCAGGCTACTCAGATCTGCACGCGAGCGCGCGACGAAGTAGATCCCCATGCGAAAACCGATCTGCCAGTCGACGTACGCCTTGGCCTGCTGAAAGTAAGGCATGTAGAGGATGGGCTCCCGCTCCGCGTCCAAGCCGGCTTGCTTGACGTTTCCCACAATTCCCACGATCTCGAACGATCGCTCGTCGTCTCTCACACCATCCTGCATCCTCACGCGGGTGCCGACGGGATCCTCCTCGCCCCAAAACTCCCGTGCCGCAGCCTGATTGATGATCGCCACACCCGGGGCCCCGGCCCCGTCCCGCTCGGTGAAAGCACGTCCCCTGAGCAGGGAGATACCCATTGTACGGAAGTAGCCCGGCGTGATCGACTTGACCATGGCAGCGGGCCCTTCTTGTGGGGACGTGGGAGCACGCCCTTCGATATCGAACCACAGACCCCAGCCTTGCCCGCTCGCGGGAGGGTAATTGATTGCCGCGGCCGACTCGACTTCGGGCAGCGCGTTCATTCTTCGGAGGACGTCCTGAACGAAGGCCGTGTGCTCGGTACGCACCGTCCACACGGTGTACCCTCGTTCGCTGAGTCCAGTCGCCTCGGCATACTTCGTCCGGGGCAGATACACGCGCGTCATCAACACGTCGTCCGGGTTGAAGCCCAGATGCACCGCCTGCAGCCGCAGCAGTGTGTTGGCCATCAGTCCGGCACCGATCAGAAGCACCACGGCCAGGGCGATCTCGGCAACCACCAGGACCTCCCGGGCACGACGACGACCCAGTCCCGTGCCCGCTCGCGCCCCACCTTCCTTGAGCGACTCGGTGAGTCTGGGCCTGGAAGCCCGCAAGGCAGGTGTGAGACCCACGGCGAGCACCGTGAAGGTCGCGATTAGCAGCGTAAACCCCAGCACGCGACCGTCGATCCCGACCTGGTCTAGACGCGGCACATCGACCGGACTCAGTGCCACGAGGAGCTTGACCGCCCAGCCGGCCAGCACAAGACCCGCTGCCCCGCCCAGCAGCGTGAGCAACACGCCCTCCTTGAGTACGTGCCAGATGAGCCGCCCCCGCCCGGCTCCGATGGCAGCTCGGATGGCGATCTCATTACGGCGATCCGCTACCCGGACCAAGAACAGGTTCGCCACGTTGACGCAGGCGATGAGCAGGACAAACGCAACCGCCCCCAGCAAGACGAGAAGCGAACCGCGAACCTGATACACCAACTCCCGCTGCAGTGGGGCGACCCTGATGCCCCAGTTCTCGTCTGAGTCGTGGGCTCGCCAGAATGCTTCCGGATAAGCCTCCACGAGTCGCTGGGCGATGAGGTCCATTTCGCCCTGAGCCCGCGCCAGCGACACGTCGGGCTTGAGGCGCGCTACTACACGCAGCCGTCTGGCATCCCGTACGGTGGGCGCGTCACTCGCAAATGGGTAGGGCAGCCAGAGCTTGACCTCCTCCGTCGAAAAGATGTTACTGAAGTCCCGGAAGCCACGAGGCATCACACCGATGACGGTATAGCTCTCGCGGTCGAGCGACACGGTTCGTCCGACCACGCTCGGGTCGGAGTCGAACCGCCGCTGCCAAAGGCCGTGGCTCAAGACGACGACGCGCTCTCCGCCGGGCTGATCTTCTTCCGGCAGAAAGGTGCGGCCCAGGGCGGCCTGCACGCCGAGCATCGGAAAGAAGCTGGCCGAAACGCGGTGTCCGCGAAGCCGCTCCGGCTCGCCGCTGCCGGTCAGGTTGACGGTGGCCCGCATTGTCGCCGCCATGTCCTCGAAGACCTGGTTCTGCTCTTTCCAGTCCAGGAAGTTGGCCGGCGACACGGCAAAGCGGTCATATCTCGGTGGCCTCTCCCAGACCATCACGACCCGATCCGGGTCCTCGTACGGGAGGGGATGCAGCATCACCTCGCTCACCAGGCTGAAGATCGCGACCGGGGCTCCGATGCCCAGCGCCAGGGTGAGCACGACCAACAGCGCGAACCCGGGTCGTTTCGCAAGCGACCGGAATGAGACTCGCACGTCGTGGACCGGAAGATCCATGGACCCCCTTCCGCAGTAACGTCGACGGCTTATCCCTGAGGCCACCGACGGAATCTTGATCGTCGTCAAGATGTCCCGCGACTACGGTCGCGCAACCCTCGAGAGCATCCCCGCCCTGACTGCAGCTCTACTCCAGACGGGTCGGAGCGCCGCCTATCCGGGGACCAATGGTACGAGCGGGTGTGCGATTTTCGCCGCCGAAAGTGTGCAATATGGAGTCGCCGCTAACACAGGGAGGGCCGCCCCAGCACAATACCCCGTGCCAACTCCGGATTGTGGCTTTTTGCCAGGTGGGTCGGTATATTTCTTTACACTTAACGTGTAGGGTGGGAGCGGCGGTATGTGCTGCCAAGTACGGCTAAGGAGATGCCTGTGCTCCTGTCTCCTGTGCGCCGCATACCCAATCGGCTGAGCCAGCTCGTCTCCAGCTGGGGCTTCGAGTACCTCAACCTCCTCACGCCGACGCTTCAGCGTTGGCTCTTCAGACATCAACATCGCCGGACAGCCAGCCGAGAGCACATACCCGCCACGAAGGGTCTGGTTTGAAGTAGAGTTGGCGCCTTGATTGATCTGGACCGGCTACGCTCCGCTTTGCCTCCGCACTACAAGATTGAGGGCGAGATTGCGGCCGGTGGGATGGCGCACGTCTATCTCGCGAACGACCAGAAGCACGAACGGCAGGTTGCCATCAAGGTTCTGCGGCCCGATCTCGCTTCGTTGCTTGGGCCCGAGCGTTTCCTCCGCGAGATTCGGATTGAGGCTCGCCTTCAGCACCCCAACATCCTGCCCCTCCATGACTCAGGCGAGTCAGATGGGTTTCTCTACTACGTAATGCCCTACGTCGCCGGTGAGTCGCTACGAGACCGCCTCGAGCGCGAGAAGCAGCTCACGCTGGAGGAGGCTCTTCACATCATATACCAACTCGCCGATGCTCTGAGTTATGCACATAGCCAGGGTGTGGTCCACCGCGATATTAAGCCCGAGAACATCTTGCTACACAGCGGGCATGCTCTTCTAGCCGACTTCGGCATCGCACGCGCGATCGGTGATGCTGGCGGCGACCGTGTGACTGAAACGGGGCATTCGGTAGGCACGCCGGCTTACATGAGCCCTGAGCAAGCTGCGGGCGAGTGCGACCTGGATGGCCGAAGCGACATCTACTCGTTGGGCTGCGTGCTGTACGAAATGTTGGCGGGCGATCCACCTTTTGCCGGCCGTACGGCGCGGGCTGTCATCGCGAAACAGATCGCCGAGCCACCTCCGTCGCTCCAGGTCGTGAGACCCTCCACTCCAAGTCACGTGATCGCGGCGATCGAGAAAGCGCTCGCCAAGATTCCCGCCGAGAGGTTTGGATTGGCCTCAGAGTTCAAAGAGAGGCTCCAGACGCCTTACGCCCGTGAGCCGAGCGTAAGTCGACGACCGGTGAGTGACTTCGGCTCTCGACTTAGAAGGTGGGTCTCCACTCGGACGCTGGCGCTCGGCTCGGTGTTCGCCGCCGCAGTTCTGATTGGCGGGTTTCTGCGACTCCTATCCGTTGTCGGACCCGATCACAGAACCCCGCTGGAGCCTAACCGCATCGTCGTATTCCCGCTCGTAGTAAGCGGCGATATGCAGGGCCACAGTAGGCTTGGCGAGGACATTGCCACAGTGTGCATCCACGCATTAGGAGGCACGAGTCCGCTCAGATGGCTCGACGGGTGGCTATGGCTCGAGCGCACAACCCGCGAGGATGTACGACTACTGAGCGCAGAGGACGCCGAGATGATCGCGCGTCAGCACGGAGCCCGCTACTACATATGGGGGCGATCCGTCGTCGTTGGTGACTCGGTGCAGGTACTTCTGCGTGCACACGATTTGGAGGGCGACTCAGTCGTCGGGCTCGCTGAGTCCGCCGGCTTTGCTCGCCAGGCCTGGCGGCCGGGATTGCAGGCCTTCACCGGATTGCTCCCGAGCCTTATCCCCGTAGGCGGACAGGTTCCCAACCTCACCGCTCTGAGTGATACGCCTGCGGCAGTGACTAATTTTCTGATCGGCGAGCGCCATTATCGTCGCTCTCAGTTCCCCAGTGCCCTCGAGCGCTACAAGCTGGCCGTCCGCGCCGATTCGTCTTTCGCTGTAGCTGCTCTGCGAGGTGCACAGGCGGCTTGCTGGAACTACCACTGGGCAATCGACCCGGCGGTAGAACAGCTCCTAGCCATAGCAATCAGGAACTCGGCTTCACTCCCGTTGCATCATGCGCATTTCGCACTCGGGTTACAGCACCAGATTCAAGGTCGGGCCGATTCCGCTCTGTCATACATGGCCCGCGCCGTGGCGGCGGATACGTCTTCACGAGATGCATGGATGTCGCTGGCGAGAACTTATCGGTTTCTATTGCCTAAGGTCTCGCCGCTCGATTCGCTGGCGTATGCTGCGTACAGCAAGGTGGTTGAGCTCGATCCTGAATTCACGCCGGCCTTCGTAATGCTTCTTTACTATCTCGCCCGCAACGAGGAGGTCGACAGAGCTGCTCCTCTTCTGCAACAGCTGCGTGCGGCCCAACCTGACGTTCCGGGTCTGGATCCTGTGCTCACGGTTGAATTGATGTTGGCTTGTGTGCAGAAATCCCAATCAGAGCTCGATTGGCGTTCCGCGGCGCGGACAACACCTAGCGAGGTTTTCCAGGCAGCCCGTTCACTAGTGGTCGGTGCAGCTAAACCCGATTGCGCGCGAGCAGCCTGGACAGCGCTCCTGGACGAGGACACCGCCAGTGAGGCATGGGCAACGAACCGCCGGTTCAACGCGTTCTTCGGTCTGCAGAGCCTGCTCGTAGCGGAGGGCCGCTACGAAGAACTGGCTCGTCTATACGAGAACTATCAAGAGTTCCGCGAGTACGAGGGCCACTACGCCATTCTGGCGGTGGTTGCCGGCGCTCCTCTCCAGGAACCTGCTGCCGCCCGAGCAGGGATCTTGCGTGAGCGATACAAAGCGGGCTCAGCCCACGATATCGACCTGTGGTTTCTAGGCATCTGGGAGGCCCACCAGGGAAACGCCGAAGTCGCCATGGAGGTCTACGAGTCGCTGAACGCGCTCGCGACCACCAGTGGCAATCGCCGTGCCCGGCTGTTGGCGAACAGCATTCAGGCCCACGCTACACTCGCCAGCGGCGACTCCGCGCGCGCTGTGGCACTGTTTCAGCGACTTGCCCCAACCGCAACAGGTGCGGAGCTAGCCTGGTACCCCTGGGAGTCGCTCGGTCCGGCAAGGTTAGCCCTTACGAAACTGCTCATCACACAAGGGGAATATGAGCAAGCTGCCCGGGTCGCGAGTAACTTCGACGCGCCTGCCGCGGCGGTGCCGTACCTAATTTATCTGCCGCAGAGCTTAGCCCTTCGAGTCGATGTCGCCCGAAAGCTCGGCGACGCCCCATTAGAGAGAAGATTTCGACAGCGCCTGATTGCATTGGGGCGTAATGACCTGTCGGAGTCCAGTCCCCCATTCAGGTAACTGAGAAAGGAGGCCACCAATGCGTTCGGATGCGCAAAGGTTGTGGGAAACGAAGCCTTGCCCGATCGACCAGTCCGGAAGCCCTTGGATTAATGCGTGCCGGGACACGTCGGAGTGGGCAAGTGAACTCGAGCAGTGGGGAAAGCGTGTTAACTATTTCATCACGCAGATCTGCGAGTTGCTCGAAGAGGTGGGGCATCCCTGTGTGGAGGAGCCAGAGACACGGAAGCGACAGCCAGGTGATCCGCCGCCACCGCCCTGGAAGCCCTCGGAAAACGGGTAGAGCCAGACTGGTCTCATAGAGACCGGCGCGAACGCAAGTAGCCACGGCTGCAGCGAAGGGCACGCAAGGATCGGAGCGTCCCCCGCGAGAGTAGCGAGGGACCGGCTGTGGCTCGCCCGACCAGTATGTTGCCTGCTCCTGTGGCTTTCGCCGCCAGGAGTGTCACCCCACTCTCGCCGTTCGGCGGCGGGCAGTAAGGGTCTCGTTGGCCGTGCAGGCGGGGCACAGAGCAGTACCACGGAGATCGTCATCTGGCCTTGGATGGCCCACGTCTCATTGCAGCGCATGCCAAGGCCTTCAAGTAGGAGGTGATTCTTCAGGCGCGACAACAGGGGATCGGGTAGGTCGAGGCCTTACGGTCCCCGACCTCCCACACCACCGTACGCTCCGTTCCGAGTACAGCCGTTACCGCATGTTCAGCCTCTCGGCTCAAGGAACTCGTCGAACGGCGGATAGCCACGAAGTGGCTCGAGGTCGACGTCACGATGCAGGCTCAGATCGTACGCTCGACCATCGGCATACGCCTGCCGGAGCAGTGCCATGGCTCGCTCGCGCTCACCGAGCTGCGCGGCGATACAGGCCTGCCAGTAAGGCTCGCGTCCGTGGTCGTAGGGGCTGGCTGTGCCGACGAGTGCGTCGCTGATCCGCATCGCCGCGTCCCGGTCACCGCGCCGTGCCGCTAGCACGCCCAGGTAGCCCAGCCAGTTCGGGTTGCCGGGCGCCGCCGCCGCCAGTTGCTCGAAGATGGCTCGTGCTTGATCCCAGCGTTCCGCCACGTAGTACACCAGCGCCAGCTCGCGGCTGAAGCCGTCCGTTTCCCGCGCTTCCGCAGGCAACGATCGGTACCAGCCAATGGCGCGTTCCGCCACCGCACGGGACTCCTCCAGATGGCCGTGGGCACGCAACTCCAGGGCCGCTCTCGTCATCAGCTGCCCGGCGGAGCCGACCTGCTGCGGCGGCAGGAAAGTGACCGGGCGCGAAGGCAGGACGAGGCTCTCGTCGAGACGCTCGTGGAGCTCCTCGACTCGGCCGAGTGCAGCCAGAGCTTCGACCTCGAGCTGGAGCATGGTGAGCGCGTCGGGATAGCGCTCGCGGCCCCGGCGCGCTATTCGCAGTTCGCGCCTGTGCTCGCCCAGCATGTGGTGGGCGGCGGCAAGAAAGTGCCAGTAGAGCTGCCCGACCCCGGAGAAGCCCAGCGAGTGCACGAAGGCGGCATACCACTCGGCGTCTTCCAGGGTCTCGATCGTCTCGCGCGGGCGGTTCGCCCAGAGCGCGCGAGCCGCCCTATCGATCGGTGCCGTATCGACCGGCCCCTGTGGCCTGCGGCGCACCGCCTCCAGGGCTCTAAGCCGATCTCCCGCCAGGTCGGCGACAATGAGGTCGAGCTCGGCGCGGGTGAACCCTGAGAGCTCGCCTCGGTGTGCTGCTACGATCTGAAGCAGCGAGTCAGCTTCGGCCGGCCTGCCGAGCAGGGCCATCGCTGTGGCGGCCCGGAGTCGCGCGGCATGTAGCGTCGAGTCGAGTTCGAGGGCTCGCAGAAACAACTCCAGCGCTTCGACGCGGAGGTGGGAGTTCCCCGGGGTGAAGGACCGGTTGTACAGCTCTTCACCCTCGGCGAAGGCTCGATAACCCTCGAAGGTCGGCGGGCGCAGCGCGACGTTCGCGAACCTGGCGATACGCCCGTCGTGGGTGATGGCCAGAGCGCCGACGACTCGCTGGCGAAGTGATTCCACAGCCCGGCCCGGGTTGCTGCGGGCCGAGCGGTCCGATTCTACGCTGATCAGAATCCTCTGGTTCTCGACGTCGCTGACGTGTGCCTGAAACTGAAGAGAGTCTTCGAGCAGATAGACGGCTCCGGAGATGATCGTGCCGGCTCCGGTAAGCTCGGCCAGTGTGCGCGCCTCTTCCGCGGCCGGCTTCGTGCCCGTTACGAGCTGCAGCGTGGCTTCCGGCGCCACGGCCTCGAGCAGCGCGGTCCGCTGAATGCCGCGGGTGATCCAGTCCGCCGCCATGCGGCCCAGCGGATCGAGTGAAGGGTCGCCGGTTTGGTTCTCGAAGGCGGTGACCAGGACGCGTCGCGTATCGAGTTCGGGCGCGCCGCCCAACAACCGGAACGATCCGATCACGATGAGGGCGATGACCACGGCTGAACCGGTGACCAGGCCCAGCCGGAAACCCCACCGTCGACCGCTCCGGCGACCCGAGGGCACCGTTATCGTCGAGGGTTCGGCCGGCGTCGCTGGGGCGGCCCCCGTGGCTCCGATCGCGCTCGGCTGGCCGTTGGGCATGGTCCTGGTCCGGACCGCCTCCACCAAGCTCTCGGTCTCCGGTGCGGGTTCCAGCTCGAGCTCTTCGTGCAGCCGACGAGCGAACGCCTCGTACTCCTGGACGGCGCCGGACCGATCGCCCTGTCGGTCGAGCAGCGCGATGACGCGACGTACCAGATCCTCGTCCAGTGGTGCCAGTTCGAGCGCGCGACGCGCCCAACCCCCGGCCGAGCTCGAGTCGCGGACCGACTCCGCCGCTTCCGCCAGGGCCCAGGCCGCCGCCGCTGCCCGCGAGCGCAACTCCGCTCGGCGCCCCTCCAACCAGCGCTCGAAGTCGGGGGCATCGCTGACGTAGAAGCCTCCCAGCAGTTCGCCCCGGTAGTGGCTCAGCGCCTCCTCGGCCCGGCCGGCTTGCAGTGCATCCTCGAAGGCGGCCACGTCGCACCAGAAGCGGTCGGCCGCCAACCCCACCTCATCGTCACCGCGACCCAGCAGCGTATGCTCGCCCAGTGAGCGCCTGAGATGATGGAGTGACTGGCGTAGCGAGTTGCGGGCCCGCTCCGGATCGACGTCGGGCCAGAAGAGGCCGATCAGCGTATCGCGCCGGACGTAGCCGCGGCTCGTGCTGGTCGCCAGGTAGGAGAGAATCGCCAGCAGCTTCGGCCGTGCCAGGATCGACAGCAGCTGACGGCCCTCCGGGGCATTGAGCTCTACCGCCCCCAGAGCCCGGAACTCGATCATCCCACCGCCTGACACCGGATCCTTCAATTCCGATAACGCCAGATAACGCTTGGGAAACGCTGGAAAAGCGCGAATCGCTTACCCTCGCTGCAAAACTACCGGCTTGCCGAGTCGCCAGCAAACGCGCGACTCCACAGCCGCCGGGAACACTACGAGGACAGCAAGAAGGAGGTTCCTGTGAACAAGATCGGGACAGCCGTCACGGCGTTGCTGTTGACCATCGCGGTCGCCGACTCCGCTCTGACCCAACAAGTATCCCTGGGAGCGCGGGGCGGGTTCAACGGTACGAAGGTCACCTGGGACGGCGGTATCGAGGAGGTGAGCACGAACTGGGAATCGAACTTCCACCTGGGCGGCTTGGCCAGGCTGGATTTGCACGACCTCTTCGCGGTCCAGCTCGAGGCTCTGTACACCCGAAAAGGGAGCGGTGCTGTCTGGCGGGCGGATCCGGCCGAAGCCGAGGTCGCAGTGACCTACCTGGAGATCCCATTGCTGGCCGTTCTGAAGGTCCCCACCGGTTCGGGTGGGAGGCTCACGCCCCACCTGTTCGCCGGTCCGACCGTCGCCTTCGAGTTGGACTGCCACCTCAACGGTTCGTGGTTTGGCAGCCCGATTGAGGTCGATTGCGACGATCCCGATGTCGACGTCCAGAGGAAGACGACCGACATCGGGTTGCTTTTCGGTGGCGGGTTGGCGATCGCCGCCGGCCCGGGAGCGATCCTGCTGGACGCCATGTACGATCTCGGTCTCAGGAACCTGAACGATTCCTCGGACGACCCGAACCTGACTATAAAGAACAACACCTTCATGGTTTCGGCCGGCTATTCGATAGTGGTCGGCGGCTGGTAGGCTCGTAGTGACGGGGCGGCGCCGGCCATCGTGACGGCGCCTCCCCTGGGAGGTTGCAACTGTGTACGGCAGACTGATTCGAGCGCTGCTCATGACGGTATTCATCGTCCGAACGATC
>CANPVY010000201.1 GCA_947581845.1 uncultured bacterium
CACCGGCAGCAGCACGACGGTCAGGTAGGGCCAGAGGTCCCAGAGGCTGTCCGGTGGACGCACACGCCCGGCCACGAGTCTGCCGAGCATGAGGATCGTGGCCAGCTTGGCGAACTCGGACGGCTGGAAGCCGATCGCCCCAAGGCGGATCCAGCTTCGTGGACCGGGGCCGCTGTCCACGGCCAGCACCACCAGCAGACCCAGGATTGCCACGGCGTAGGCTGCCGGCGCGATCCACTCCAGCCAGCGGACGGACACGCGCAGCACAAGGGCGAAGGCGACCAGCGAGATGGCGAGCCAGATCGCCTGCTTGCGCCAGATCCCGGTCACGGAGGAAGGCACGTCAAGCTCGCCGGCCGAGTAGATCATCGCGACTCCGAAGACCGCCAAGCCGAAGGCAAGGGCGAGGATGACAGGGTCGCCGATGTTGAACGTTACCTTCTCTCTCATCCGCCAGCCACCTCGATGCCTGCCCGCTCGGGCTCAAGTGTCTCCAGATAATAATCGATCAACCTGGACACGATCGGTGCTGCAGCCGTCGATCCGTGCCCGCCAGCCTCCACGACCGCGGCGACCACGATGGCCGGGTCCTCGGCCGGTGCGAAGCCAATGAACCAGGCGTGATCTGCACCATGCGGGTTCTGAGCCGTGCCGGTCTTTCCGGCGAGTGTCCAGCGGCTCAGTCGCGAGCCACGCGCCGTGCCGCCGGGCGCATTAACGGCCTCTACGAGCGCGGCTCTGAGCACGGCCAACTGCTCCTCGCTGAGCGGAAGTCTGCCGGCGGGCTCCGCGACCGGTCCGTCCCTGGCAACGCGGGCCGTCAGCAACCTGCCATCGTCGGCGAGCGCGGCATAGTACTGCGCCATCTTCAGCGGACTCTGAACATCCTCGCCCTGACCGATGGCCAGGTTGAGGACCACGGAGTTCGTCCAGCCATCAGAGCCGTAGCGCTCGTCGTACCATGCCGTGGAAGGCGGAAAGCTCCCGCTGATCTCCGACGGGAGATCGACACCGGTCGGCCTGCCGAATCCGAATTCGGGAACACGTGCGAGCACCTCTTCCAGTCCAATTCGCAGTCCGAGTTGGTAGAAGTAGACGTCGCAGCTCTCTCGGATCGCGCCCTTGAGGTCGAGCGAGCCATGGCCACTCGGCTTCCAGTCCTTGAAGACGCGCCCGTAGTAGAGCAACGCGCCCCGACAGGGTATCGGCATCTTCGTTTCCGCCTCGGCGTAACCGCCACTCAGCGCGATCCCGGCCATCACCAGCTTGAACGTGGAGCCTGGTGCATACCCAGCCGAGACGCAGCGATTGAACAGAGGCTGGCCAGGGTCCTCGTTCAAAGCCCGCCATGCGGCCGGCTCGACGCCGCCGACGAAGCTGTTCGGGTCGTAGCTGGGCGCGCTGTACATGGCGAGCACCGCCCCGCTGTTGGGCTCCAAGGCCACGATGGCGCCAGCCATCGTATCGGGGAACAGATCGGCGGCGAGTTCCTGCAAAGCGAGATCGATATTGAGATAGAGATCATGGCCCGGAACCGCAGCTACCGTCTGCCGGCCCCTGAAAGCACCCACCAACCTCCCCAGCGCGTTGACCTCGACGTAGCGCGTGCCCGGGACGCCAGCCAGGATCCGCTCGTAGACACGCTCGACGCCCGTAAGTCCAATGGTGCGACCCGGTTCATAGCCCTGGAACTCAGCCAGCCTGAGCTCCGTGTCGCCGATCTCGCCGACGTAGCCGACCACGTGCGCCGCTACAGGGCCTGCTGGGTAGCGACGTTTCGGCGCCGCCTGGATCACGATGCCACCGGGTAAGTGTGCACGACGTTCCTCGATGGCGGATACCTCGGCAAAGCTAGCATCACTCTCAACGGTGACCGGACTGTTGGGATGCCGGCGATAGGCGGAGATCAGGCTCTCGACCTTCTCTTGCGACTGTCCGAGTATCGGCGCCAGCACGTCCAGCACGACTCGCAGTGAGTCGATCGAGAGCGGCAGTATCGCGATCGAGTAGCCAGGCACATTGTCGGCGACCACCCGGCCATTGCGATCATAGATCGCACCCCGCGCCGCCGGTATCGGGAGAGCGCGGATACGGTTCACATCCGAGCGCAGCGCGTAAGTCGTGTGCTTGAGGATCTGTACCCTGAAGAACTGAATCGCCAACCCGCAGAATACCAGCAGTACGAGCCAACGCGCGAGGCGTCCTCGCGGTCGTTGGTAGGTCTGCGGTAGGTGGCCGTGGACGCTCATCGGGCCCGCAGCAGCGGTAAAGTCAGGTAGCCGACCGCGCCCGTGGCGAGCGCATCGAGTGGCGCACGCAGCAGGATGAAGGAGAGGGTGCCGCCGCTCGCACCCATCAGCAGGTAGCTCACCGTCTCGTAGAGCCAGGTACCGACGAACAGGTAGGTGCCCATGAACAGAGGTTCTTCACCCACGAAGAGTTCCCGTGTCTGCGAAGCTACGAAAGCGATCAAGACGAGCAGCAGCGTCGCCAGCCCGAAGAAGCTGACCGCCATCGCATCTTCCAGGAACCCGAGCAGGAATCCGAGCCCGGCGGCCGCGCCGGGCCGAAGCTGGCGCGCCGAGACCAGCACCGCACACACGAGCAGGTTCGGGCTGGCGAACCACGAGTCGAAGACCGGCCTGAGCGCGAAATGCAGGAAGGTCAGGACGGCAAGGCTAGCGGCGAGTCCCAACCGACTACCGGTCCGCTCGACCACCATCAGCGCTGAACCCCGGACGCCGCCCGGTCCCAGAGGTCCGTCACGTCGCCGGTCGCCCCGCCGTCGACCAGCACCATCACCTCGCGCACCGCATCAGGGTGCACAGCCGGCTGAACGAGATAACTCCGGGCCCACCCGGCCTCGGTGCTCGTGAGCTCAAGAATTCGACCGATAGGGATACCGCGGGGGAACACGCCACCCTGACCCGAGGTGAGCAACTCGGTACCCGGCGCCAGTTCGACCTGGTAGGGGGTACCGTCCAGCTGCATCAGCGAAGGGACACCGCCCAACGACCGGATGATCCCGAACACGCGGCCGTCGCCCGTCATCGCGCTGACGCGGAAGTCGGGGTGCGTCCAGAAGTCCCCGGCCGCCTGGCTCAGCGACACGGCACGAACCACGCCTACCAGACCGTCGCGCGCCACGACTGGCGCATCGGCGCGTGCCCCGCTCGCCTCACCCACGTCCAATATGAACGACCGTTTGACCACCTCGCCGGCACGTCCCGCCGGGTACAGATTGGCCGCGGCGAACTGGTTCTGACCGCGCTCCGCCAGACCGAGCAACGCTCGCAGACGTTGGTTCTCCTCTTCCACTCCTTGCAGCGCCTGGGACTCTGCGGCCAGCGAGTCCCGCTCCCTCCGCAGCGCGTGCACGTTCCCACGCAGTGAGCTGACATCCGAGAGCCCGCTCTGCAGTTGCAGCACCGGTGCCAGCGCCGTCGAGCGCACTAGGGTCGCGAGCGCGAGCTGGCGCTCGTGCGGGAGCGTCATCAGCACCACTGCGGCGAATAGGAAGAACGCCAGAAGCAGGGGATCGCGGCGGGTCAACCGTCTCCTACCGGACTGCGGGCTGCCACCGAGATGCCTCAGGTAGACAGGACCCCGCGATATCTCCGTAGGTCGTCGAGGATACGTCCAGCCCCTCTCACTACGCACGTCAGCGGTTCCTCGTCAACGTGGATCGGCAGATTCGTCTCTTCCGCGAGCAAACGATCCAGACCCCGAATCAACGAGCCACCGCCCGTCATCACGATGCCGCGGTCCACGATATCACTAGCGAGCTCGGGAGGCGTGATCTCGAGCGTGCGCCGCACCGCTTCGACGATCTGCTGGATAGGTTCCTGGATGTGCTCGCGGACCTCCTCAGAGTGGATACGCACGGTCTTCGGGATCCCCGATACGAGATCCCGACCCTTGACG
>CANPVY010000202.1 GCA_947581845.1 uncultured bacterium
AAGACCGGAGCATACTTGGCCGCCAGCTTTCTCGCCTCGACCGCGTTCATGGGATCAGCCTCCTTCATTCTGGACTTGGACGCGCGTATCTAAGCTTAACTCGGGAAGCCTGCCACACCAAACGCTGCCTGCCAATGCCTGGCAGGGATCCCCAGCCCCTGCCAGTCGGTATGAAGGTGAGACCGCGACTGCGGCACAAAATCGTGGGGCAGGGGCTAGTAAGACGCGGTGGCAGCAAGAACCAGGGAGCCTCGGCAGCATGCGTTCAGCCCGCGCAGCGAACCACGGCAAAGGTCCAGCGAGAGAGCGCGCTCTAAGGCGGGCCCGGCTTCTCTTGCTCCTGTCGCTGCTGCTGGCCGCCTGCGATTCCAGCCCGCCCTCAGCGCCGGAAGTGCCGCCGTTCGATCCGCTGCTCAGCGAGACTGCCCTGCTCGATCACCTGAACTTCCTGGCTGCCGACAGCCTCTTCGGCCGGGGGGTCGGCAGCGAGCACGAGCGCCGAGCCGCCGAATACGTACGCGACCGCTTCCAAGAACACGGGCTACAGCCTGGCGACACGACCTACCTGCAAACGGTCCCGCTCCCCTTTCCTGTCAACGGTCAGACTGGTGCCACCTCGCAGAACGTCCTGGGCGTTCTTCCCGGTGAAGGGCGCCTGGCGGGACAGTGGCTGATCCTGGGTGCCCACTACGATCACTTGGGCTTCCTGCGGGCCTCCGCCGACTCGGTCGTCGTGTACAACGGCGCCGACGACAATGCTTCGGGTACGGCGCTGATGTTGGAAGTCGCCAGCTACCTGAGCGATCAGCTGGCGGGGGTCCGGGCCGTCGATGGTCGCCGCTCGATCATGTTCCAGGCCTATGGCGCGGAGGAAGCTGGGCTCATAGGCTCGGACTACTTCTGTGAGCATCCCACTGTGCCGATGGACAGCGTCGTGGCCATGCTGAACCTCGACATGGTGGGCCGACTGCGTGATAACGTGCTCATCCTCGTCGGCACATCTTCATCTGATGAATGGACCGGACTGGTCGCCGCCGCGAACGGCACATCGTCCCTCTGGTTCGCGCTGGACGAACGTCTGCTCGGACGTAGCGACCAGGCCTGTTTCTATCACAGCCAAAGGCCTGTGCTCTTCCTCCACACTGGACTGCACAACGAGTACCACACGCCTTACGATGACGTCTGGCTCATTAACACTGACGGGATGCTGCGGGTGGGCAATCTAGTGATCGCGCTCTTGCAGGATCTGGCGGTGCGCTCGGAGCGCCTCAGCTTCGGGGACGTCGCTCTCGAATTCGCAGAGCAGAGGTAGTCCGGCTGCTCTGGGCACGATACGCGAGCTGGCAGAAAGACCCCGGATCGGGCCTGAGCGAGGAACTCAGGCCTCGAATCCGGGGTTGCGATCTCGGTGCTCGACTTCCCCTCAGTGGACGTTCTTGAGGATGGCCAGTAGGTAATCCCAGAACTTCTCCACCGTATCGATGTGGATCTTCTCGTCCGGTGAATGCACGCCTTCCAGCGTCGGGCCGAATGAGATCATGTCCATGCCGGGGTACTTCTCACCGATGATGCCGCACTCCAGTCCCGCGTGCACGGCCTTTACCTCGGGCTCTCTGCCGTAGAGCTCCTGATAGGTGGACTTGGCGACCTTCAGGATCGGCGAGTCCATGTCCGGCTTCCAGCCGGGGTAGCCACCTGCGTGCCCCACCTTGGCGCCACCCAGCTCGAAGATCGTGCTGACGGTCTGCACGATCTCCTCGATCTCCGACGCCACCGAACTTCTCTGGCTCGTGTCGATGACTACGTTGTTCTTCACGGTGCGGATGACCGCCACGTTGGTCGATGTCTCGACCAGCCCCGGGATATCGGCGCTCATCTTGATCACGCCGTGCGGAAGTGCCGCGATCGTCCGGATGATTCGACTCTGCTCGTCCTTCTTGATGACCTTGCGCTCCTCGACGTCGGACGCGCGCTCCAAGCTGATCGAGAGATCCGGGTCGACCGTGGCGAGCTCGGCCCCGATCGTCGCGTCGAAGTCCTTCGTGATGGCTTGCGCCTTACGCACCTTGTCCTTGGATACATAGACGACCGCCTCGGCCTCGCGCGGGATGGCGTTCCTCTTGTTGCCGCCTTCGATATGTGCGAGGCGCGCGCCGATCTCATCCAGCGCGTAGAGAACACGATTCAGCATCTTGATCGAGTTGCCGCGCCCCTTGTCGATCTCGAGACCCGAGTGGCCGCCTTTGAGGCCCGTGACCTTGAGCCGCATCGGCACGGCGCCAGCGGGCGCGCGCATGAAGCTCACCTTCCAGGTCCCTGAGGTGTCCCTTCCGCCAGCGCAGCCAACGTAGAGGGCGCCCTCCTCCTCCGAGTCCAGGTTCATCAGAATCCTGCTCTCGACGAAGCCCGGTCTCAGGTAACCCGCACCCGTCAGGCCGGTCTCCTCATCGACCGTGAACAGAAACTCAAGCGGGCCATGCTCCAGCGACCTGTCCTCCATGATCGCCAGATTCGTGGCAACCGCGATCCCGTTGTCCGCCCCGAGCGTCGTCCCACTCGCCATCAGGAAGTTCCCCTCGCGCACGAGCTCGATGGGATCCTTCTCGAAATCGTGCTCCACGTCCTTATTCTTCTCGCAGACCATGTCGAGATGCCCCTGCAGGCAGACCATGGGAAGGCTCTCGCGCCCCGGTGCGGCAGGCTTCTTGATGACAACGTTCAGCGTCTTGTCCTGCTCAGCTTCCAGGCCCAGCTGCTTGGCCTTGTTCAGGACATAGTCCGAGATCTGCTTCTCGTTCTTCGAGCCGCGCGGGATCTTGCTGATCTCCGCGAAATGCCTCCACACGGCTTCCGGCTGCAATCCTGCAATCGCGCTTGACATGATCGAATCCTCCTGGGATCGACTCCCCGTCGTCCTCAGCTAACGCTTCGCTGTTTGTGGACTTCTTCGATGACGACACACTCCTCGCGTTCCAGCTTACGCAGGAACTTGCCGATCCGGTCATAGACCGGCTCCGCCGCATCGCCGAACTCGTCCTCCAACCGCTCAACCATCTCGCGTACCGGCGTGCTCCCATCGCAGAGGCCCCAGATGAAGCTGCCACGGGCATCGAGCTTCACCCGCAGGTTCGGCTTGGCCAGGAACGGTACCAGCCACTTCACCAGGAAGGGATGCCGAAACTTGGGTACCAGCAGAACCACCCGTCCGTCTTCCGTCGCCTCCCAGTCGACGCTACGCAGGGGACGGAGCTCCAAGAGATTGAGCGTCTTCAGCTTCCCATGCAGTCTCATAGTACCGCACGAGGTGGGGCAGCGAGCCAGTGACGGGCGGAGCACCATGCCGATCGGCAGCTCCGCCCGCCAGATTACGGCAGTCTCATACGTCTTAGTGCGCTGTGCTCGGCGGTGCCGGCTCGTCCGGGCGTCCCGCGTTACGCAGCGGGATGACCGTGAGGATCAGCCCGATAATCAGGAACACGAACAAGCTGGTCACGAACGACGGCCGCGCGAAGATCGCCGGCACCTCCTTCTCGTAGAACGCCAGTCCGGCGAACACGAGCCCCACGAGAGCCTCACCGGCGATCAACCCGGCAGCTATCAATACGCCGTTGTTTTCGACGCGGGTCTTCTGGCCCACGGTGAGCTTGCGGCGCTCGCCGACCTTGTCGACGATTCCCTTGATCAGCCCACCGACGAAGATGGCGAACGTCGTCTCCAGCGGCAGGTACATACCGACGCAGATGAGCATCGGGCTTTTGACCCGCACCAGAATGAACCCGACGGCCATCAGCATCCCGACGATGACCAGCGGCCACGCCATCTCTCCGCTCACGATGCCCTCGGAAACCAGCGCCATCAGGCTCGCCTGCGGCGCCGGTAGCTCGCGGCCACCCAGACCTATACCGCCCAGGTTGATGTCACCCTGGTGAAGGATCAGGATCGGGTAGAGCATGACGACCGACGCCACGAAGACGCCGAACATGTCGCCCACCTGCATCTTCCACGGCGTGCCACCCAGGATGTGACCGACCTTCAGGTCCTGGAGCATCTCGCCGGCGACGGCGGCCGACACACAGATGATCGCCGCCACACCGAGCACGGCCGCTATACCGGCCGTCCCCCTCTGGCCGAGCAGGACCATGAGTACCGCCGCCACGATCACCGTCGACACTGTGAGCCCGCTGATCGGGTTGTTGCTCGATCCGATCAGGCCGCACAGGTAGCCAGAGACGGCGGCGAAGAGGAACCCCGCGACGATCATGACGATCGTCGCCGTCAGCGCGGCACCGATGTCTTGAGCGAAGTAGTTGTACACGAAGAAGATGAGTATCGAGATGATGGCGATTCCCGGGAAGACCCACTTCAGGCTGAGGTCCTGCTCGATCCGATTGATCTCGCCCAGGCCGGTTGCCGCCTTCCTCACATCACTCACGGAACGCTTGATCCCGCCGAACAGAGTCAGCCGCATGCGCCACAGCGTGTACACCGCGCTCAGCAACATGCCGCCGATGGCGATCGGGCGGACGATATAACTCCACACGTCGGTCGCCTGGGCGAGCAACTCCTGCTGCGTGCCGCTAACCAGACCCGCTTCAAGCTGCGGCCCGATGAAGTACATGAGCAGCGGCACGAATAGCCCCCAGGCCAAGAGACCGCCCGCGAAAACGAGAGCTGCCAGTACAGGGCCGATGATGTAGCCGACGCCGATGTACGCCGGACTGACGCCCGGGGTCGACAGGACCACCCCACCGCCGGCGGAGACCGTCTGTCCGCCCTCCCCAAGCTCCAGGCCGCGCTTGGCAAAGGGCACAAACCTCTCCCACCTCGCGGCGAACACCGAGAGCTGTTTGAGCGATTGGATGATTGCGCCGATGAGACCGGCGGCGAACAGATACATCGCGCCCGTGCCACCGGCACGCCCCGCCTTGTGAATCTCGCCCGCCGCGCGCGACTCCGGGAACGGCAGCTCGACATCCTCGACCAGCACCCGGCGCAGCATGG
>CANPVY010000203.1 GCA_947581845.1 uncultured bacterium
CGGGCAGACGGTACTCTGGGTCGGCGCCGGCATAGCAGTCCTGCACGAAGATGTCGCGACCCTGCAGGTAGGCCTGCAGGCGGATCACCAATCTGTCGAAGTGCTGGACCTCGATGGGCCGGTTCTGTTCGCCCCACCAGATCCTGTCTTCGCTCGACGGCTCCCGAACCATGAACTTGTCTTCGGCAGAGCGGCCGGTGTACTGGCCGGTCCGAACGACGAGCGGGCCGAGATGAGCGATCCAGCCCTCACGGCGGCGGATCGCCTGCTCATAGAGGGCCGGGGTCGAGAGGTTGTGATGGACCGCACCGAGGTTCCTGAGTCCGAGGTAAGAGAGATCAGGCATATCGTGCCCTTCCGACGTTCGGGTCGATCAGTCTCCCAGCGTCGCTACGAGGATCGCCTTGATGGTGTGCAGCCGGTTCTCCGCCTGGTCGAAGACGATGGAGTACTCGGACTCGAACACTTCTTCGGTCATCTCCATGCCGTCCAGGCCGTACTTCTGGTAGATCTCCTCCCCGACCTTCGTCTCGCGATTGTGGAAGGCCGGTAGACAGTGCAAGCACTTGACGGAGGGATTACCCGTCAGCTCCAGCACACGACGGTTGATCTGGTACGGTTTCAGCAGCTCGATCCGCTCCGCCCATCTCGCTTCCGGCTCGCCCATCGAGACCCAGACATCGGTGTAGAGGAAATCCGCATCCTTCACGCCTTGCTCCAGGCTCTCGGTCGTCAGTATCTCGGCGCCACTCTCGTCGGCGTACGCACGAGAGCGCTCCAGCAGGTCGGCCGCCGGCCACAACGACTGAGGCCCCGCCAGGCGGACATCCATGCCGAGCTTCGAGCCACCCACCAGCAGCGAGTTCGCCACGTTGTTGCGTGTGTCACCCAGGTAGCAAAGCGCGACCTCATTCAGGTCCTTCTCGGTGTGCTCCTCCATGGTCATGAAGTCGGCGAGCACCTGGGTCGGGTGATACTCGTCGGTCAGGCCGTTGTAGACCGGGACGCCGGCGAAGGCGGCAAGCTCCTCGATGACGGCCTGGCCGAAGCCGCGGTACTCGATGGCATCGTACATGCGTCCGAGGACGCGTGCCGTGTCCCTCACCGATTCCTTGTGACCGATCTGCGAGCCGGTGGGCTCGAGGTAGGTTACGCGGGCGCCTTGATCGTAGGCCGCGACCTCGAAGGCGCAGCGTGTCCGCGTTGACGTCTTCTCGAAGATGAGCGCGATGTTCCTGTCCTGGAGCTTCGGCTCCTCGTAGCCGCCGTGCTTCGCTCCCTTCAGCGACATCGCCAGATCGAGCAGATGGTAGATCTCCTCTGCCGTGTAGTCCTCCAAGGTGAGGAAGCTGCGACCGCGCAGGTATACAGCCATTTGGGGCTCCTCTATTCCGTTGACGCTCCCGTGCTCTACGCATGGGGATGATCCAGCCGGACCGGCCAGCACCCCAGGCAAGGCCCAGCTAACCACCCTCGAACCGCTCCGGCGATCCCGCTTACCGCGCTGTTCCTCAGGCTACGCGGGGCGAAGTCCCGCCGAAGTTAAGGGAATGCCGGGAGGTCCGGAAGTCGGCGGAAGACCTGCCATTTCCATGATCCATAGCCGGGACCCGATCAGGCACCGCCGTGCGAGGACGCAAGGGCAAAGATTGCGCTGCAAGTCCACTTATTCTAGTTTATTAGGCCGCCGGGGACGACCGGTAGAGGATCCCTCGCCTATCCTGCCCGTCCCCCATTTGACGTGGGTGTCTGCACGGGCTTTGCGAACTGTCCTCGACAAGCCCCGCCTCGGGTCCCGTGCATTCCAGAGTCTCCGCCGCCGCGGGCAGCCGCGCCCGGCCGGGGACTTTGACAACGACAAACGACGGAGGGAGCATACTAGCTCCCGGCATTAGCTGCTGGCATGCCGTACAGCGACTTCGTCGAACTACTCGAGTATGTAGGCAAGGATCCCTCGCGCCTCATCTTTGAGGACGAGCTGACCGGCATCCACAACCGGCGCTTCTTCCTCAGCTATCTGGAGCACAAGGTCCACTGGGAGGGCGATGGTGACTTCCCCCTCTCCCTGCTGATGGCCGACCTCGACCAGTTCAAGCAGATCAACGACAACTACGGACATGAGACCGGCGACCAGGCGCTGACCTGGATGGCGACCTTGCTGCGGGAGGTCGCCGGCGAGCACGGCTTGCCCGTCCGCTACGGCGGGGACGAGTTCATGCTACTCCTGCCCAAGATCGGCCGTCGCGAGGCAGCGGAGATGGCGCACCGGCTGCTGCAGCGGGCGCGCGATCGCCCCTTCCGCCTGCGTCAGGCGGAGGCCACCGTCCCCATCAACCTGAGCATTGGATTCGCAACGGCCCCGGAGGATGCCAGCAGCAGCAGCGGGCTGTTCCAGGCGGCGGACACGGCCCTGTTCTACGCCAAGCAGTCGGGCCGCAATCAGGTGGCGAGCGCCTCGGAGATCGACCCGCAGAAGGTCTTTCCGAAGACTGCGCTCTACCGGCTGAAGGCCACAGGCATCGCAGGACGCGACGAGGAGATGGCGGTTATCTCCGAAGCGCTGGACAGGGTCACGCGCGGAGAGAGCCAGTTCCTGATCCTCGAATCAGCGCCGGGAATGGGGAAGACGACGTTCCTGGAGGCGGTGCGCCACAACCTCGTTGGCGACGACACGTTTTGCCTGACGAAGGTGGCTGGTGACCAACAGGAAGCCTATCGCCCCTACTACCTGGCGAGCCGGATGCTGCTCGGGCTGCTCAACCAGCGAGATGACAAGGGGGCAGAGCTCCTGGAAGGGCTAACGCAAGAGCAGGTCGGCTACCTCGAGCACATCGTCCCACAGCTCAGGCAAGCTGCAGCGCCGGCGACCGATGGGGGCGACCGCACCCTGCGGCATGGACTGTTCGCGACGCTGGCGCAGATCTTGCCTCCGCTCGCCGACTATCGGCCGCTGGTCATCATCATCGACGACCTGCATTTCGCCGACGAAGCCACTCTGCTGCTTCTGCGTGTGCTGGCGCAGCGGCAGGAGCACACGGTCTTCGTTTGCGGCTCATCGATCGAGGCTATGAGGCTGAGCGGCGAGGACCAAGCCTCACCGCTAGAGCGCTTCTGCTCAGCCTACCAGCGCAGCTTGGGCATTCGCAACGTCAAGTTGCGACCGCTGGGTCGGGAGGGGATCGCAGAGTACCTGAAAGCGGTGTTTCCGCGCCTGAGGATGCCGGAGGGCTTCGAGAGCGATTTGGCCGAGATGACCCAGGGCAACCCACTCTTCCTCAGCGAGATCATCCGCAAGCTGGTGACGGACCGAAAGGTCACACTGATCGGCCAGGAGTGGGTGATCGAGCCTCTCGAGGAAGGCTACCTGCCGCGTTCTCTTGAAGAGATCGTCGTGCAGAAGATCGCCGCCCTGGACGAGGAAGGCCGCGCGCTGCTCGAGCGCGCCTCCACCCTGGGAGATGGCATCTCGGTTAGCGTTCTGGCCGGCAGCTCGGAGGTGGACGAGACCAGGGTCCTAGAGTTCCTCGATCGCGCTGAGGCGCTGGGCCTGGTGAGCCTCGACTTCCAGGTCAACGACGAGGTCATGCGGTTCCTCAGCAAGCGGGTGCTGGAGATCAGCTACGGGGCGATAGACCGAGATCGCCGGCAAGCGCTGCATGAGCAGGTCGGTCAGTACCAAGAGGACCTCTACGAGAGGCGCCTGCTCCCCTCCGCTTCCCTGCTCGCCTACCACTTCAAGCGCTCGGCCAACCACGAGAAGGCCCGTCGGTACGAGCAGATCCAGCTGGCCTTCAACGAGGCGGTCTTCGACGCCGATGAGGCCGTCGATTTCACCGGCGAGCTGCTGGCCGAGGAGCTAGAGGCAGAACGGAAGCTGGAGGCCGAGAGCATCCCCAGGGTTCCCTACGTACTGCGCACCTTCATGTCCGCAGTGCGGAACATCCAGCTCTACCCGCCGGATAGCAGGCCGATCGCGGAGGCACTGCGCGAGGTGAGGCAGGCGATCGAGGCGATCTTGGATAAGAACGAGTATCTGCACCTCTCGCATGCGCAACGCTTCCTGCTCGCGAACGGCCAGAGGCTCGACGTCTCGAGGTACAGCATGCTGGCCGGCTCGTTCCTCGAGCTGCTCACTCGGTGCGAGCTGCAGGGCATCGTGTTTCGCCGCGCCCTCACGGCCGATGAGCTGCGCACGTTGTTGATGGCGCTGGGCAAGCTGCGGCCGGAGACAGTGGACCAGGGGTTCTGGAGGAATTTCTCTCTCGAGCACGGGCTGCGTCACATCGAGCTGCGGCAAGTGCGCTACTCGCGTCTGCGCAGAAAGAAGGGGCGGGCGGCAATTCGACCGCTCCTCGTCGAGGAGGAGCAACTGGGGCCGGCAGAGCTCGTCGAGATCCCGAAGATCCTGCGCACCCTGCAAGGCGCGGCCCAGAATGCCAGGCTGTATCCTCTGGACAGCAAGCCGGTGTCACGATCGTTGGAGCAGCTGCACACCGCGTTGCAGGGCGTCTTGAAGGCGCACGAGTCGCTGACCCTGGCAGCCACCGACAAGTCGCTGCTGGTAAACGGGACGAAGCTCGACGCGACAGGGTTCGCGCCGCTGGTCGCCAGCGTGGTCGACTTCATGGATTCGGTGGGACTGACCAGCATCACCTTCACCAGGAACATCCCGCAGGCGGAGCTGCTGAGCTTCGTCGACGCGCTGCGCGAGCCTCCTGCCTCGGGGACGGAGGCGGATTTCTGGGATAGCCTGGCCCGGCAGCGGGGCCTCCAACACCTCGCCTTCAACCAGCGCCAGTATGCGCTGGGGGTGGTGGAGAGCCTGTTGAGCTCGATGGAGCTGGAGATCGAGGAGGAAGCGGACGAGGACGCCGCGGCCGAACGAGCCGAGCAGATGCTGCAGGAGCCCGAAGAGGCGCTGCGCGACGCGCTGCCGAGGTTCGGCAAAGAGCTCCTGGTCAGGGGTGAGCACAAGCTGGTCACGCGCGTCCTGCGACGCCTGTTCGACGACTTCCATGAACAGCACCCTGACGATCGGGAGATGACAATCCTGGCATGCCGCGCGCTGTACGACGGCTTGATTCTGGGATTGCAGCACAAGTTCAGCGAGCTGGCTGTGGATCCCTTCCTGACGGCGTTCGCGAGCGAGATGGATGCGAGAGTGCTGCAGGAGCTCTCCACGCTGCTGCACGACATGGCGAACTCGGCGGTGCAGTTCGCCGACTACGGTCTGGCGAGCCGGGTTCTCTTGGAGGTGAGGGCCCGCCAGGCTGAGTTCGAACGTACCGGCGGTACCGGCGAGAGCCTCGCAAAGATCCTCGACCGCAAGCTCGACGCCACCGCACAAGAGCTTCTGAAGGACGACCTCAGATCAGGCCAGCACGACCGCCAGGGCAGAGCCGCCCAGGTCACCGGTGGTCTGGGCCGCTCGGGGATCCCACTGCTCGTCGACGTCATAAAGGACGAAAAGAACTTCAGGGTCCGGCTGTTGGTCGCCCGGTTGCTCTCCGAGCTGGGCCCGGGCGCCGGCCGGCAGCTCAAGCGGGCGCTGGCGACGGAAGTCACCGTCGAGCAACGCTTCCGCATCCTGGAGGTCATCGATACGGTCACACGGAACGTGCGGGACGAGCTGGCGCACAGTCTCGGAGACGCCAGCCCGAAACTCCGCCGGGCCGCGTTCCGCCTGTTCGAGCGGCTGCGTGACGACTCTCTGATCGACATCATCCTACCCCTGGTCAGCGACGAGGAACCGACGGTGTCCAAGGGCGCGATCCGCAGCCTGGCGCACCTGCGGTCGGCCGCCGCTGTGGATGCCATCGTCGAGATCTTGGAGGAGACCGAGGAACCGAAGGTTGCCATCGCTTGCTGCCAGGCGCTGGGTGAGCTGGGACAGGCCTCGGGGATCGACGCGCTTGCCACAGTGCTCAAGGAAAGACGAGGTCTCTTGCTCCGCCGACGCTGGGACGAGCAGGTCCGGGCCACAGCGGCCCTGGCTCTGAAGCAGATCGCGGATCCCGAGGCCGCACACATCCTCTCTCGTTACGCGAAGGACCGTCATACGCGGGTCCGGCAGATCGCCGAATCATCCGGCAGGCAGGAGGCAACCTGAACGCATAGGTTCGCGGGAAGTGTGAAAGGAGGGACGATCATGCCCAAGCTGGATCGCTGCTCAAGACTGGCGCTTGCAACCCTTGTCGCGCTGGTGGCGCAGCTGAGTGTGGCCAGCCAGACCGGGGTCGCTCAGGAGAAGGGCGCACGGGAGGGCAA